>NZ_JBFBBD010000082.1:0-30623 GCF_040689515.1 Streptomyces sp. NPDC051173 | reverse complement strand
AGCGCGCTGAAGCGGGGCGACGTGGTGGCCCCCGCCTTGGCCGGGACCCGCGGCCACTGACTCGCAGCCGTCCGCGCAGGGCCATCCAGCCGCTCCCGAAGGACTTCACTCCCCCGCCGCCCTTGGATGCCAAGGCCCTGGAACGGGCCAAGCGCACGGTCGGTACGCGTGCGGCCGCCCTCAACAAGGGGGTGAGCGCCCTGGCCGAAGCCACCTCTGCGTTGAGCACCGCCGAGAAGGCGCTTGAGCGCCACCGGCCCGAGCGTCTGGCCGTCGGTGAGCGCTTGGATGCATCCCTGCGCCGCGTCCACGACCTCATCGAGGCGCTGCGCTCCCACTGTGCTGCGGCCCCGTCCGCCGCCTTGGCGGCGATGGGCCAGGAGACCCTCGCGCGGGCTCGTGCGGTCAGCGAGCAGGAGCCCGTCAGCCGCGCCCAACTCACCAGCATCATCCGGGAGCTGGTGAAGCCGCTGCGTACGGTGGTGGAAGCCGAGGCCATCGCAGTCTTCACCCAGGCGAGGGAAAAGGCGGCGGCCCTGCGGGCGGAAAATGAAGCGGCCCGCGCCGAACTCAAGCGCCGCCGCAGCCGGCTGCAGCGTGAGCGCAAGCGTCTGGACAATGCCGTGGCGCAACACGAGAGCGACCTGCAGAACCTGGTAGGGCAGATCGCAGGTCTGCCGGCCTTGGTGCAGCCTGTCCAGGCCTCGCCCCCCGAACTGCCCGGTGCTTTGGACATCGCCCGCTCCCACCAGAAGGTCACTCAGCGCCTCGCGCAGCTCCAGAAGATCTCCGCTGGCCACGAGCAGACGCGCGAGGCGCTGGCGACCAACGTCGCAGAGCAGCGGGCTCTGGAAGACCGCCGCCAGCGCTCGGTCCACGCCCCGGTCCGCAAACTCGCCCATCAGCTGGAGCGGTGGGCGGACGCGACCACCCACGCCGCCGACATCCTCGGCAAGGACCTCCCCGGCGGGCTGCCCCCGGTGCCGGACGGAAGCGACCTGGCCGCCGCCGACGCCTACGCGGCTGCGTTGACGACACTGAGCCGCCGGCTGGCCGAGGACCTGAAGCAGTCCCGACGGCAGGCCGCCGAGGTATCCCGGGCGTTCAAGGAGGAACTCCTTGCCCAGGCTGGCGCCGACGCCACCGACGCCGACCCGGACCCCGGCTTTCCGCTGCCCCCTGACGGCGATCTGCTCGTGCCTGCCGCTCTCGATCCGCTCAGCCGCAAGACCAGCGCCGCAGAGACCGCCCACGACACAGCCATGGTCGAACTGCGCACCGTCCGGTCGCAGATCCCCTACGCCGAAGCACTGGACCAGGCCAAGGAGGCGGCCGAGCAGCAGATCACCGTCTGGAAGACGGTCAGCGGCCTGCTCACCGACGGCAACTTTCTGACCTATCTCACCAACCGGCGCACCCGCGCCCTGCTGATCCTCGGCAGCCGCATCCTGCAAGAACTCTCCGGCGGGGACTACGCGTTCGCCGAGAACTTCCAGATCCTGGATCGGCCCACGAACCTCGTCCGCGACCCGGAGACCCTCTCCGGCGGGGAAACCTTCCAGGCCTCCCTCGCTCTGGCCCTCGCGCTCGTCGAGCTGCACAGCCAAGGGCACCAGCGGGTGGAGAGCCTGTTCCTGGACGAGGGCTTCGCCTCGCTGGACTCCGAGCGCCTGGACGAGACCCTGGCCGTCCTGCGCAACAGCGCCGACAGGGACCAACTCATCGCCGTCATCAGCCACTTGTACCCGGTGGCCGAGGCGGTCGACGAGGTACTGCTGGTCACCAAGACCGACCAGGGGTCCACCAGCGCCTGGCTCTCCGAGGAGCAGCAACTCGACTTCGTCCGCGACGGAGTCCGACAGCTGGTGGAACACCTCTGAGCCACGCGCCAACGCGTCCAGCGCCCAGCCGGGCCGAAAGGGGACCCGCCGCGGGCTGCCTCTCGCACATGGCCCTGTGACGCGTACGCGGGCACATCCGCCGCACCGCGGGCCCCACTTTGGTGCACCCGCAGCAACTCCCTGAGCCCCCATCCCCCCACCCACGCTCTTGACCATGAAAGGGAGCGGACCGCATGAGCGGCTCCTGTCCACCCACCCCACACCCCAACCCACCAGTGCTCGCCGCCCGACTGGGGCGCGCGGCCGCCGTACCGCGGCTGATCGCGCTGGACCAGCACAATCAACTACTCACTGCCCATGTGAAACTGGCCGCGCACGCCCTGGGCCGCTCGGAGCGAACGGTGTGGCGGTGGCTGGCCGAAGCACGCAACACCGGCCGACACACCCCGCTTCCCCGGACACGGTTCACGATCACACCGGAAATCCGGCGGCTGCTGGCGCTGTGGGGCGGCAACGCCTCCGCCGTACACCGGGAACTGCGCCAGCGCGCCGCAGCCGATCCCCGGCTGAAGGTCCCGTCGCTGGCCACCCTGCACCGGGCACTGCGCCGGGACCTGACCCGTGGGGAGCGGGCCGGCCTCGCCCATGGGGAGGCGGCACGACGCGCCCACGACGTCTTCGGTGAGCGCCCGCCAACCGAACGCAACGCCGCGTGGGAAGGCGACCACAAATGCGTACCCGTGCAGGTGCAGCTCGAGGACGAGCTCGTGCAGCCCTGGGTAACCTGGTTCATCGACTGCGCGACCCGTGTCATCACCGGAGTGGCCGTCACCCCGCATGCGCCGAGCACCGACGCCGTGCTGGCCGCACTGCGCACAGCGTTGGACCGCACCGGGACGTTCGGTCCGGCCGGAGGACTGCCCGGCCTGGTCCGCGTGGACCGCGGCAAGGATTATCTGTCCGCCGCCGTGAACTCCGCGCTGGGCGCACTCGTCGTGCCCGTGGTGGACCTGCCGCCCTACACCCCCCATTTGAAAGGCAGCATCGAGGCCCTCAACCGTGCCGTGGAAGAGATGCTGTTCGTCTCGCTGCCCCGCTATACCCGCCAGCCCAAGCTGACCGGCAAGCGCACCGCAGACCCGGATGCGCCGGCGCTCACCTTCGAGGCTTTCGTCAAGCTGCTGCTGGACTGGGTCAAGTGGTGGAACACCGAACACAAGCCCAAACGCCTGGCCGGGCGCACCCCGATGGAGGCGTGGCGGGCGGACCCGACCCCCGTGTACGACGTGCCCGCCGAGCAGTTGGCCTTCTTCGGCCTTCAGGACGACGGCCGCACCCGCACCATCAGCACGCACGGCGTGCAGTGGCGCAACCGGCACTACATCGCCGCGTGGATGGTCGGCCTGGTCGGCACCCGGGTGATCCTGCGCTACCTGCCGCATCACGAGACCAGCATCGAGGTCTTCGACCTTCACGGCGCGCACCTGGGCCCGGCGTTCCTGGCCGGCGCCGCCACCCCCGAGCAGGTACGTCAGGTCCGAGGCGCCCGCACGGCCAAGGCCCGGCGGCTTCGCGCGGATGCGAAGGCGGCCGCCAAACTGCGCCGCGAACGCTTCGAAGCCGTCACTACTGCGGCTCCGCCCCAGCGGCTGCAGGCGCTGACCGAGCTGGAGGCCGAGACCGAACTGTCCAGTGCGGCCACTATGGACCTGTCCCGGCTGGCCAATCCCGGCTACATCCCGCACCGGCCGCCCTTCGATGACTGGGCCCGCCCCCTGCCGCCCAAGACCGCCCCCAACCACCCGGACGTCCTCCAGGAGGACGCGTGAACGGTGACATGGAATACGGCCGGCTCCCCGCGGAAGGCACCGACCACTTCCACCGCCTGGACGCCCATGTGGTCGCCACGGAAGCCCTGCTGACGACGGTGGACAACATTCAGGACACCATCGAGGCACAGGGCATGATGTGCGCCTTCGGATCATCCGGGTTCGGCAAGACGATGTCGGTGAACTCCGCACTGCGCAAACTCGCCCCCGACATCACCTACCGCCTGGAGCTGCGCTCCGGCCCCACCCCCAGAGACATCCGGCACGGCCTGTTCAGGGCCTTGGGCCTGCCCGGGGACCCGCCCACCCGGCCGATCGAATTCGACACCCTGCTCAAAGAAACGCTGTCCGAGACCTTCCGTGTCCTGGTGTGCGACGAGGCCCAGTGGATGGGGCGCAGCTCGTTCGAGTACTGGCGGCACCTGTGGGACGACCGCAACACCAAGATCACTGTGATCTTCGCCGGAGGTGACGGCTGCTTCAAGGTCCTCAAGCGTGAGCCAATGCTCGCCTCCAGGATCTTCATCTGGCAGAAGTTCACGCGCATGTCCGAAGACGAAGTCGTAGCCACCCTGCCAGCCTTCCACTCCCTCTGGTCCGGGGTGGACCCGCGCACGATCCGCGGTATCGACCGCGCCGCAGCACACGGCAACTTCCGCAACTGGGCCACCATCACCAGGCTCTTGCGCAACGGCATGAACAGGAAACAGCTGACCGAGATCAACGACAACCTCATCCGCTGGGTCTACAGCAAGCTCGCCGGCATGTAACCGCACACCGGCCGAGGATCCGTACGATCCGCGATCCCCGGCAGGCTCATCCCGACAGCCACACACGACAAAGCCCCCACAGACGGTGCTGACACGGAAAGGGAAGCGGTGACGCACGTACGGCACGGGCTGACGGTCGTCATCGACGATCAGGACGACTTCGCCTACACGCAGGCCGCCCTCCACGCGCACCAGCCCGGCCAAGGCCGCATCGCCGTGCAGCCGACCCCGGCCAGCAACCACCCCGCCGCCCTCGCCCACGACGTCCTCTACTCCCTGGGCAAGCGCCTGAGATCGGGCCCGGATTCCCCCGACGCGCGGCTGGACTCGGTGTGGCCCGCATGGCTCGCTGCAGCAGCGTGGAGCGCCGCGACCGGACTCCGGCATCTGGTGGTCACCCGTGCCCACCTGCTGAGCACCCCACGGCTAGAACAGCTCCTCACCTGGCGGGAGGCGGCCGGGATCCAGTTGACGGTGCTGTGGCAGACCTCCCCCCGGCGCATGCCCCCCGTGCTGGCCAGGATCGAACGGCGCCTCAGCGGACTCGCCCAACTCCGCACGGTGCTCGCCGAGCCGGGACCGGCACCCGCACGCCCGCACTTCCCGCCGCTGCCGACACTGCCGCAAACGCCAACTCCACTTCCCCCAGCGCCTCACGAGTCACAGACGCCGCCGAAGAGACCTGCACCCGTATCGCTGCCCGCGTCGCCGAGGTCCCGCGAGGCCTGCGCCGGAGCCGTCGCGGCAGCTCAATTTCTGTCTCCATCCCCCGCATTGACGGTCCATCCCCTGGACACCGCGTACCTGACCACTCTCGCCGACCCGCTCATCACCGGCGCCCTGAGCGTGCTCGCGTTCACCCCCAGCACCCAGATCGCCCTACGGTGCATCCGCGACATCGACCTCAGTAGTGACGTCACCCTGCTGCGTACCCACAGCCCCGGTCACCGGCACTGCCGCCTCCACGAAGTGCCCGCCTGGGCCCGCCCACTGCTGGCCGCAGCACGCGCCCACCACCGCCTCACAGATCGCCAGCCCGAGGAAGAGCTATTCACCCCGGGCCTATCCTTGGGTGCGAAGTGCCTCCGAGCCCATCGCGAACGTCTCTCCCAGCCTGACGCACGGGCCGCTATCCACCCTTGAGCCGCCGTTCCTCGCACCTACCGAATGCCAGCCCACCAGCGTCGACTCAGCACCGTCCCGGCCACGGAAACGCCAGCGTGGCCACCACCAGACGGGGCGTTCCGACCATAGAGGTCGTCATAGAAATGACATGGGGATTCATCACCAACGCCACTTCCGTTCCTCATCAACTGTCAGTACAGGAAACGAGACCAGCAGCCCTTACGCACTGACATCCCCATGACGAACCAGTACTGACACCGCCACGCAGACCACCACGGGTGTAGCGGCGCAGCGCCCGGTGCACACGGTCGCGCAGCTGGGCGTCGGTCAGTGTGGGCGCCTGCTCCTGGAGGTCGTCGAGGAGCAGGGCGGCGCGGGCCGCGCGGGACAGCGCGGCGTCGGCAAGGGGTCCTTCGGCGTAGCCGTCGCGTACGGACAGGCCGGGCTCGATGAAGGTCATGGCGGTGGATCCTTTCCGCCCGGCCGCGCTGGTCTCCCTGGTGGAGACGCGGTCGCGGGACCGGACGGGCGGGAACGTAGAGCACCGGGTTCGTTAGCGTCGCGTCCTGGCCGCCAGCCTCGGGCAACGAAGGAGACCTCTCCCCACGGCTATCGCGTGGGAAAGAGGTGTCGGCGGCGCGGAGGGGCTTGCCCACGGGTTCTGACCTGCGACAACGGGCGGTGTCCGATTCGCCGGGCTCCCACTCACGGTCACACCTTCGGTCCCCTGCCGTAAGCAACCCTCCAGGCAACCGTCCAGCCCCCTTCCGGTGCAACCCGCTACGTCGCCGCCACGGGCCGGGGAAGGCACGGCGTGGGCCAGTGAGGGGCCTCGCGTTTTCCGGACATGTATCTTCCGTTGATGTCACGCGACGATTCGCAACTTCTGGTACTCGGCGTGGACTTCGCGAGGCGGGCGGTAACCCACCGCCGAGTGAAGGCGCTTGCGATTGTACCAGAATTCTATATAGCGGGTGATGTCCTGGCGGGCCATCTCACGGGTCAGGTAAGTCACCCGTGATACACGCTCGTTCTTCAGCGCGCCGAAGAATGATTCGGCCATAGCGTTGTCAAAACAGATCCCGGTACGCCCAGCGGCCATCTCGACTTCCCTGACCCGGCGTTCGAGCTCTTTCAGACGTGCACGCTCGCTGAGGGTCAGCTCAGCATCGGCAGGAGGTTCATTCCGCTGCCTGTGCTTCTTCACCCAGCCACGAAGGGTCTCCGTGTTCAAATCCAGCTCACGAGCCGTATCGGAGATGGTTCTGCTCGATCGGAGTGCGATCTGTACTGCTTCCTCGCGAAACTCCGGGGTGTACTTGCTGGGTGGCGCCACTTTTGATTCCTCGTTTCCTGTTCAGGGCAACCCTATTGGGACCCTGTCCGGAAACTTCGGGGCGCCTCACTGCTGCCCCTCGGTCATGCGCTGTCTCCCCTCCACGATCAGGGCGTCACCCTACGGCGCCACCCGACTCCTGCGGGCGGGAACGGGCGAGGTCATACACAGTCGGGCGGTCTTCGGCCGCAACGTGTCCGGCTCCCGTGCGGTGTTTCATAGGTGACCCCCGTTTCAACACCGCGCCGCTGCGGCATCACCGCAGGTCGCCATGTTGCACAGGTCGTTTCCTTCCTCTTGACGGGTGAAACATACGCCTGAAACGATCTGGGCGTGAAACCCGACCCGTTGTCAGTTTCCGAAGTCGGCTGCACGGATGTCCGAAGTCGCCTGCACACGGCAGTGAACTTATTGGGCGGTCCATCATGAGCTGGACTGTCGTTGGCGTGGAGGGAAGCACTCGGGGCATCGCATGCCTGTCCCATTGCGCCGTGTCCGCTGATCCGGACTCGCGTCCCAGGCTCCCGGGCATGCAAGCTTGCTGCACTTCCACCGGCACTGCTTTGTCGAGCTTGGTTTTAGATCGACCGCAGTCCAGCCAGGATGGTCGACGACTTCAACGAGCTCAGCTGCGATTTGCGGGAACTTGTCCGCCAGAGACTTGCCGGGCTTTGGACGTACTACGGCAGCTACGGTCCTCTTGCGAGAACACGGCGGGCAGCCTCTGCCATCACTGACTCGGCCGCTCGGCTGCGCCGGCCACTCGTGTCCGCAGTCTTCATTCGGGCACTTCCACTGGCAAGGGTAGTTCGACTGCGGAAACAGGTCCCACGCGGTGAGTTCAGGACGGTCGATCACCTCGATCAGTTGGGCTGCTAGGTCCGGCCGTCGTTCGGCGAGGGACTCGCCCCGGCCCGGAACGCTCTTCGCCACTCCATTCTTGCGGCGAGCACAACGGTCACATCCGCTGCCCCGCAAAGTCCGGGTGCTTAGAGCTGTGGTCCATGTGTGATCGCAGTCCGCTGCTGAACATGCCCACCTGCACTCGTCGTTGCAGCCAGGGGTCATTCGGTCCAGGCCTCTGCTCGGGTTGGTGAGATTCTCGACGAACTCCTTGGCCAGATGCGGGGCCTCATCGAGCGCAGAGACATCGGGTTTCGCGACCGCCGCGTACCACAGCGCGGAGGCCGCGGTCAGCGCCTGCCTAACCTGAGCGGGATCGAGATCCTTCCACGGCCGGCCATAGCGCCGAAGTACATACCCGACAGCTTCTGCCCAGCCCTCGCGATCGACTACGGAACCGGCCTCATGATGAGTGAAGCCATCAATCGGGATGGGTGGAAGGCCGCTTTCCCGGATGCGCTCCACGTTGAATCCGGCTGCCAGCGCAGCCCGGGTCTTCGCGGTGTCCCGTACGAGGCTCGCTTCCTCGCCGTGGCTCCACTTGGGATCCAAGTCGATCACTAGTGGCACCTCGGGCACGAACAGGTCGAAGCGATCCAGCCGACGCCCTTTCAGGCGAACGCGATGATCCACCTTGACTTCGAGGCCGGAGGCCGCCTCCACGAGCATCGCGATCTCGACCTCGAACTTCGACCTGCCCTGAGCACTGCACTCCGGGCAGCCCCGCCCGTTCGTCCGATTGGCAACTGTGGCCGGGAAGACATGCTCATCCGGATTCACCGGACACGCCCACTCACAACGATCATGCGCCTGATGGCGAAAGGTGTCCGGGCCCCGGCCCGGACGTGTCAGATTCCTCACGAACTGCTTGGCCAGGTCAGGATTGACGTCCGCGAGCGACTCACCTGGCCCGGGAGCCCGATTCCGCCTCTCCCAGCATTTCGGACACCCTGTCGGCTTGTTCTTCCGGGCACGAAACTGAACCTTCGCTGACCACTCATGCCCGCAGCCCTCTGTTGAACAACGCCACCGACACAGGTCTGTCGAAGACCGGCCCATGTGTTCCAGTCGGGTCCCGGGATTCGTCAGGTTCTTCATGAACTCCCGGCGCAACCGGTCCTCAAATTTCCGAAGCGCGAAGTCATCGTTCACGTGAGCTCTGGCCACGGTCACGTCGTTGTCCGCAAGCTCGAACAGCTCGCCCTGGTGCATCGTCACGACGGCATCTCCTCGCTCTTCCAAGCACTCGACGCCGCGAGGTAGCGGTGCAGGGAGGTCTTGGGGATGCCGGTCTTGGCCGCGATCTGGCCGAGGCTGCTGCCCTGTTCCTTGAGGAGCTTGGCGTACTCGATCTTGTCGTCGGGGTGGGCGACGGGGCGGCCGATGCGGCGGCCGGCGGCTTCGGCGACGGCGCGGGCGTGGGCGGCGCGTTCGGCGGTGAAGGTGCGTTCCATCTCGGCGAAGAGGGCCAGCAGGAGGAAGGCGATGCGGCCCATTCCTTCGTCGGCGGTGTTGATCGGCAGCGGGTCGGCCAGGGAGCGCACACCGATGTTCCTCTCGCCCAGGTCGTGGACGAGGTTGAGGACTTCGCGCAGGTTCCGGCCGAGCCGGTCGAGGGTGTACACGACGACGGTGTCCCCGGGGCGGGCGTAGGCGAGCAGTTCGGCCAGGCCGGGGCGTTCCACGGTGGCGCCGCTCTTCTTGTCGACGTAGGTCCGTTCGTCGGGGATGCCCGCGGCGTTCAGCGCGTCGAGTTGGCGTTCCAGGCTCTGTTTGGTGGTGGAGACCCGGGCGTAGGCGAGTTCGAGCCCACCCGCGGGGTGGTGGTTGTCGGTTCCCATGGCCGGACCGTACCGGAAGTTGGCTCCGTGAGGGAGTTCCGGAACACCTTTTCTGGAACGACTTTCGGAACGGTCTGCGTGGCGATCCGCCCAGGACGCACGTCTCCTGACGGCCCGTCGGGCGCCCTGTTCCACTTCCATGGATGTGGAACAAGGTCAGATGAGGTCGTGGCGGCCCAGTTCACGGGCGCTGGGCAGGAAGCCGGCCGGGATGCCTTCCCCGCAGAGGGAGGAGCGTTCCTGCTCGAAGGCGGCGAGGGTGCGGCATCCGCCGGTGAGCATGCCCAGGAGCTGCCGGGCGGTGACCGGGTCGGTGCGGGCCTGGGTGAGTGCCTCCTCCCATGCGGCCATGGCGGCCTGCCAGGCGTTGCGGAAGGGAGAGGGCTCGTCACCGTCGTACACGTAGTCGTGGAGTGGGGCCTGGAGTGCGGAGGCGAGACGCCCGCGGGCGGTGATCAAGCCGTCGGCAGCAAGCTGGAGCGCGGTGGCGGCGGCGTCCAGCATCGCCTCCCGAACCTCGTCTCCCAGGTGTTCGTAGGGGCGCCAGACGTTCAGGCCCGCACGTTCCGCGTGGCCGCTTTCCTGCCAGACCTGTTGCAACACGTCTTTGCCGTGAGCGTTCTGCGTGCTCGCGGCGAGGCTGACCTCGTCGAGGAGAGCACGCAGCAGCCGGAACCAGACTCCGGCGTGCACGGTCCTGCCGGGCAGGGCGACCCGTCCGGCGGAGAGCGCCTGGTAGGTGTAGCGGTCCAGGGCGGCGCGGGGTCCCTCCAGGGGCTCGGGGCGGATGTCCCTGCCCAGAACCACCATGGCCCTCACCTCGGAGGCGTCCCGCAGGCGGCAGCGGTGCTCGGCGCAGCTG
This sequence comes from Streptomyces sp. NPDC051173, assembly GCF_040689515.1. Classification (NCBI taxonomy): domain Bacteria; kingdom Bacillati; phylum Actinomycetota; class Actinomycetes; order Kitasatosporales; family Streptomycetaceae; genus Streptomyces; species Streptomyces sp. NPDC051173. The sequence goes on along the minus strand of NZ_JBFBBD010000082.1, from coordinate 20,116 downwards.
GACACGAGAGCCAGGCGCCACACCAGGTCTGTGCCGCGCTCCGGATCGGCGACGCACAGTGGGCAGGCCCGCCAGGCGGCGGGGTAGCCCAGCAGCCACGGCCCTGCCCATCCCTGCTTGTAGCGCAGGACGTGGTGGGTGCCGACGCTGCGCGCGAGCAGAACGGAGTTGTCCCGTACGTAGGTGTCGAAGACCGTCTGCGCGTTCTGGAGGGGCACGGGGAGCATGTCGAAGAGCCAGGGCACCCAGCCGCCCAGCGTCATCGAACGCAGCTGGACGAGGGGCACGCCGGTCCGCTCGGCGAGTGCGGTGAGCATCGCGGCTGGCGGGGCGACATCGAGGTCGGCCGGGACCGCCAGGTCGACGAGGCCGAGGTTGTGCTTGAGCAGGTCAGTCACCGGCATCTCGTACAGCTGGGCCAGTCTGTTCAGCCACGACGAGAGGGCTTCCAGCGGGGCGGGCTGAGGGTGCAGCGGCCAGCGCCGGGTGGCGCTCACGTCAGCTCGCGCTCGAACAGCCGGCGCCGGTCACTGGGCCCGGCATAGGGCGCGAGCAGCAGGGTCCGCTGGTTGATGGCTTCCTCGCCGGACTCGATCGCGGCCACCGCGGCGTCGGTTAGCAGGAGCGCCAGCTCGCCGATGGTGCCTTCGCTGCGGGTGAGCAGGTAGCCGGCCATCTCTATGGTCGCGATCGGCGAGGGCCTGCGCAGCGGGAACGAGGCGGCGAAGCTGGCCAGCAGCGAGCGGGCGTCCTCGTCCGCCTCCCAGCGCGGCAGGGTGAGCGGCGCGAACCGGTTCTCCAGCTGGTCGTCGGCGCGGATGGCGAGGTAGGCGTCCCGGATGCCGACGCCGACCAGCGGGATACGCAGCTCGTTGCCCAGGTAGCGCAGCAGGTTCAAGAACTCGCGGCGGCTGTCTCCGCGCCCGCCGAGCACGTTGTGCAGTTCGTCGACCACCAGCATGCGCACCCCAGCCAACCTGAGTAGCCGCAGCGTCAACTGCTCCAGGTCGGCGAGCCGGTAGCGGGCACGCAGCGGGGAGCCGAGGGCGGCCAGCAGCGCCGTGTAGAAGCGGACCACCGTGGGCTCGGACGGCATCTGCACCACCAGGACCGGGGTCTCCTCGCGGTCGGGATGGGTCACGGCAGGGTGGGAACGGCGGAACTTCTCCACGATCATCGACTTGCCGTTGTTGGTCGGTCCGATCAGCAGCAGGTTCGGCATCCGCAGCCGTGAGGGCCAGGACAGCAGTGTCTCCAGACGCTCCAGGGCCGCGCTTGCGCGCGGATAACCGATCCACCGGTCGGATCGCACGTACCGCAGCCGCTCCTCGTCGGGTAGCCGTGCGATCTGCTGCGCGGCCGGGTGCAGGTGCGACAGGTCGAGCTGCCCGTTCTCGCTCACCACTGCTCGATCACCTCGAACGGCTGGGCCATGGCTTCTTCACATGGGCCGGTCTGGCCGGCGGGCGGCTTGGGCGGCGCGGGCGCACGCCGGGGCCGGGGCGGTGCCTCCGCCCGGCGCTGGCGGTCACGGCGGGCCTTGCGGGTGTCGGCCGCCGCGGCATCGGTGATCTCGCGCATCTGCGCCACCATGGCGAACAGTGCCTTCTCGTCGATCTCGGCGCGGCCCATCTCGCGCAACCGAGCGACGGCGGCCTTCTGCTCCCACGCGCTGATCGGCGGCCGGGACAGCGTCCGGTAGCCGACCTCCACGTAGGCATCCCCGTCCGGGTCCAGCACCCAGACCCGGCTGATGTCGCGCGGATCGCGTCGCAGGACGAACCGGTCCAGACGTTCGCGGCGGGCGATCCACGGCTTGAGCACGTCGCTGTAGTACTGCACGCGGTCGATCACGAACCCCGACCGCGACAAGGTCCGGCGTATGACGGGCAGGAAGTCCACCAGGAACGCCATCTCGTTGGTCACGGTCACCGGCGGAGCCGTGGCGACCATCTCCGCCCAGGCGCCGGCCGGGGTACGGCCCAGCGTCTCGTGGACCTGACCGTGGTAGCAGCACGCCGCCAGAGCCAGCCACCGCTCAAGCTCCCGCAACGTCAACGTGGCCTTGGCGTCGCTGTCGTACGCGCCGCGCTCGGCGACGTTCGAGAACGTGGTGCCCGGCAGCTCGTGCACATCGCGCATCAGGGTGCCGATCAGCCGCTCGATGATCCCGCCGAAGTGCGGCTGCCCGGGCGGCCGGTAGCGCAGCCGGATGCCGTGCTGGTCACAGCCACGGCGCAGGGCCTCGCTCTTGAACTCCGCGGCGTTGTCCACGTACAGCTCATGGGGTTTGCCGCTCATCGGCCACGCCGCCTCCACGCCCAGACGCTCCAGCCATGGCCGCTTGTCGATGGCCGCCTGGGCCAGGCACAGCCCGACCGAGGTCGCCGACGGCGCCTCCAGCGTCACCACCAGGCCCACCACGCACCGGCTGGTCACGTCGATCGCCGCCGTCAGATAGGGACGGCCGATCGGCTTCCGATGCTGCTCGTCCACCACGATCACGTCCACGGGCGTGTGGTCGATCTGGACCTGCTCCAGCAGGCCGGTGATCTCAGGCGGTGTGCCTCCAGCCGACCGCAGCGGGCGGGTCGCCTCCCGCCCCTCTCTCGCGGCTGTCGAGGTGACGGGGTCCAGGCGCGCGATCCGGCGCGCCACCGCGCCCCGCGAGGGAACCCGCAGGCCGCGTACCCGGCACTGCCGCGCGACTTCCTTGCAGATGGCGGACACCGGGCGGCGCTGCCGGGTCAAGTACCGCCTGATCAATACGTCCTGGACGATCCCTTCGACCTCGTCTGGCAACCGTCCGCCTCCGCGGCCTCCGCTGGAACGGCCCGGCAGCAGATCCGAGACCACTCCCTGGCCCGCCCGCCACCGCCCGAGCAACACGTACACCTGACGCCGCGAAACCCCCAGCTGCGCCGCGGCCGCATCCGCCTCCACCAGGCCCACCTTCGGCTTCCCGGCGAGTGCCCCGATCACCTCGGCCTGCCGAACCGCCCTATCCCAGACTTCATCGGGCGCGGTCAGTACCCCGCGCTCGGCCACCGGCCCACCTGTCATCCGGAAGCCCCCTCGTCGCGCACCCGACTACGACCACAACGACCGTAGTGCAGGCGACTTCGGGATGTCCGGGGGATGCACAGTCCTCTGCACATCACGGTGAACGCCCAGCTCACCCATGCACACGACTACGGACATTCACACCGTACAAGCTCGTTGAGTCGCACGCCTGTCCGATGTCGACCTGCCAGGCCCCGGCCAGCTCGCCCTGCCGCACCACCGCCAGCAAGGTCGCACTCAAGTACCACACCGCCCGCTTCCAACTTGTCCCCGCCCTGCGGGCCGAACTCCACGTCGCCACCCCCGCCGTACGTCATCCCGGCTCCGCATGGCAGGCACTTCCGGTGCAGAAGGTCGCGGCGCCAGCTGTCCCGATGGAGGTCCGCCTCGGGTACGCCCGCGTCTCCAGCCGCACTCAGGAGATCCAGTCCCAACTCGACGCGCTCGAAGCCTCACAGGTGCACCGGCTGTTTAAGGAGTGCATCAGCACCCGGGTGCGCGAGCGGCCCGAGATGAAGGCCGCGCTCGCCGCCGCCCGCGAGTACCGCTCCCTGGGCGCGAAGGTCACTCTCGTCGTCCACGAGATGAAACGGCTCGGACGCGGCGCCCTCGAACTCCTCAAGGTCGCCGAGGAACTCCGCGACGCCGAGATCGAGCTGGAGTTCCTCGTCGGCCCCCTCGCCGGCAAACACGACCCGGCCGGACACGGCGCCGCCCTGTTCGCGTTCTTCGCCGCCATGGCCGAGTCCGAACGCGACTACATCCGCGACAAGACCCTCGAAGGCCAGGAGACCGCCCGCACCAAAGGCAAGGCCATCGGCGGCGTCAAGGTCTCCGACGAGGACATGCTCGCCACCGCCCTGCGCCTGCGCGACGAAGAACACCTCTCACTGCGGGAGATCGCCTCCCGCCTGGTCATCCGCACCGGCAAGAAACGCGGCCAGCACCCGTCCCCCGCCACCGTCATGCGCATGCTGCGCGAGCACGACGAGCAGACAGCGGCGGCCCCACTGGAACCAGCCCGGTGACCGATGTTCTCGCCCTTCTCCAGTCCACCGCACACGGCCCCACCGGAGTGGACCGACAACGCCACCGTCCCGGTGGCACGGGGGAGGCCACAGGGACGGGATACCCAGCATCGTACGGCCACGGCGCCCGCAGCGGGCAGCACATCGGGCTGATCGTCGCTGTCACGACAGACAACCGCCGCCGGAGCCTCGCGCATCCCAGCCACCGCTGTCAGCGCCGACCGATACGGTGACCCGTGAACGCAGAACACGGGAAAGGACCTGGGGCATGGCGGGCGAGACGCTGGTGACCGTAGCGGGCAACCTGACCGCCGACCCCGAACTCCGCCACACCGCCTCCGGCATCCCGGTGACCGGGTTCACCGTGGCATCCACGCCCCGCGTCTTCGACCGAGCGGAACGAATTCGTCGACGGGGACCCGCTGTTCCTGCGCTGCTCGATCTGGCGTCAGGCTGCCGAGAACGCAGCCCAGTCGCTGGCCCGGGGGATGCGAGTCATCGTCACCGGCCGCCTCAAGCAGCGCACCTTCGACGACAAGGAAGGCCAGCGTCGCACCGTCGTCGAGATCGACGCCGAGGAGATCGCAGTCTCTCTCACCTACGCCACCGCGGCCGTCACCAAGACCTACCGCTCCGGCTCGGCCCCAACCAGCGGCTCAGCACCGGCACACGCCCCGTTTCCGGGAACACCGGGCCGGCTCAAGAAGCAGCGCCCGCTGAGCCACACCCGTTCTGACCACTGCGCCCATGTGTGGCGTATTCCGGCTGTCCGCCCACACCAGTCCTCAGCAGGCCCTGCTATCCCTTTCGTCCGTATCTCGGCTGACCCTCAACTACGTCCTCGATGCCCAGGACCGGCCGAAGTGGCGGGAGCCCGAGGGCGCCGGCCTGCCGCCATCGGCCCTGGCGATCGTCTCGCCCTACGACATCAGCGCCCGCTATGCACGCCGCGGCGAGACCCGCTGGAAGGGATACCTCGCCCATGTCACCGAGACCTGTGACCAGGACACCCCGAGCGTGATCACGGACGTCACCACCACCAAGGCCCCCGTCCACGACACGAAGGCTCTGCCCTGCATCCTGACCAACCTCCACGATCGGAACCTGCTGTCGAAGGAGCACTTCGTCGACGGCGGTTACCTCTCCGTCGCTCTCAAGCAGCAGGTGGCCCGCGAGCACGGCATCGGCCTGGTCGGACCCATCCGGGCCAGAAGCACGCGGCAGTCCCGCAAGGGCACTGTCTTCCCTCGCGAAGCCTTCACCATCGACTGGGACAAGAAGACGGTCGCCTGCCCGCAGGGGAACATCAGCCGCCGATGGTCGACCCCACCCTCCCTCGCGCCCTACGTCACCGTCGAGTTCTCCCCGGACGACTGCCGGCAGTGCCCGGTGAAAGCCGCCTGCACCCGCGCTGACGCTCGGAAGGTCGTCTTCCTGCCTCGTGATCTCCACGAGATCCAGTCCGAGTCACGCACTGAACAGCAAACCCAGGAATGGCTCTCGCGCTACTCGCTGCGGGCCGCGATCGAGAGCACGATCAGCGAGTTCGTCAACGGCCACGGCATGCGCCAGTGCCGCTATCGAAGCCACAGCAAAGCTCACGTCCAGCACGTTCTCACCGCTATCGCGGTCAACCTCGAACGCATCGACGTCCACCTCCCGGCACCGCCGACCCGCCAGCCCAGGACCCCCACAGCACTCCAGAGCTTCCTCGACTGGCAGCGCATCCCCCGGCCCAGGTCCTGGCGCGTCGCGACCCACCCCGCTGGATGAAGACGCCGATCAGCGTTGCCATCCACAGCCGCTCAAGAACCGAATCTCACTCTCGCACAGCGGGCGCCGCTCAATCACCCACATCAACGGCCCTCGTCCAAGATCCCCGACAGCGTCAGGCACTTACTGGTTGCTGTGCTTCTCGAACTTGATGGGCAGGCCGAAGTGGCTCAGCTCGGCCACGAAGTCGGCCACTCCCTTGAAGAGGTGGGCGTGTAGTCCGGTGGCCTGTGCGGCTGCCACAAAGGTCGGTTCGTCGTCGAAGTAGCCGAGCTTCGTGGGCGGCAGCCCCATGCCCTCGGCGGCGGCTCGGAAGGCGAGGGGCGAGGGCTTGTCGACGCCGAGGTGTGCCGAGGCGAAGACGAAGTCGAACTCGATGTCGTGGTGCTCGAGGTCTGCAGGCAGCGCATCGGTGCAGTTGGACAGCACCCCAACCGGCACGTGTCCCCGGAGTTGTCGCAGGACCTCGACCATTGCGGGGTCTGATTCGCCTCGGTCGGATCGCCATGCAGCGAGGTGCTCCCGGACGGCCGCCCCGTAGTCCTTGGCCAGGCGTTCGGCGACGTCGTCGGCCCACTGCTGGTCGGTGAGGACGCCGACCCTGGCCAGGCGGTAGGACGGGTGGCTGTACGCGTAGCGCGCGATGGCGCCGACCGGGAGGCCTGCGCGCTGCTCGCTGGTCTGGGCGCCGGTGTTGCGCCAGTGCCGGAAGAGGCCGTTCATGTCAAGGAGCAGGCCGTCGATGGTGGGCATGATTCTCCTTCGGGCCAGCAGGTCAGCGTGCTTTGGCCTGGTGGTAGGCGGCGACGTAGCGGTCTGCGGTGCGGGTCCAGCTGTAGGTGCTCTCGATGCGGGAGCGGCCGTTGGTGGCGCGCCGCTTGCGCTCGTTGGTATCGCGCAGGGCGGTGACGAGGGTGTCGGCGAGGTCGTCGGGGTCGTCCGGCTTGACCAGCCAGCCGGTGGCGCGCGGGCCGTCGGAGACGATGGTGTGGAGCGGGCCGCCGGTGGCTGTGGCGATGGGCGGGGTGCCGCAGGCCATCGCTTCGAGGTAGATCATCCCGAAGGGCTCGCCCACGGCCGGCGCGACCATGAGGTCGGCGCAGCCCAGTCCGGTCGGCAGCTCGTCGTGGCCGCGCCACCCGGCGAAGAAGACGTCGTGCTCCACCTCCAGGTCCCTCGCCAGCTCGGCAGGGTGGCGGCCTTCGCACTCGCCGGGGTAGCCGCCCCACATGAGCAGGACCGGGGCGGGGTCGAGGCGGGCCCGGGCGGTGGCGAAGGCGCGCAGGAGGACGGGGAGGCGCTTGAAGTCGAGGAACCGGCCCACCCACAGCAGCACTGGCCGGGCCCGGCCAGTGCGGTCGCGGAGGCGGTGCAGGTCGGTGTCGGTGTAGCGGATGGAGCCCGGCTTGTCGCCGGGGCCCCAGCCGCGCGGGTCGGTGACGAGCCAGCGCCGCAGGTGCTCCAGGCGCTGCTGCTCGGTGAGGGGGTGGGGGCGGAAGGCGCGGATGTCGACTCCGTTGGGGATCACGGGGAGGTCGTGGTCGAGGTCGAGCAGGCGCTGGGCCAGGTCCCGGTCGTGGTCGGAGACGACCACGAGGTGGCCGGCGTGGGGTACGGCTTGGCGCAGCCGGGTCAGCCAGTAGCGGGAGTGGGTCCATTTCTGCCACGTGGTGGTCGTCAGCAGGTCGGTGTCGGCGGCATTGAGGCCGGCGGCTTTGGCGAGCCGTTGTGCCTCGGTTCGGCGGTGGGGATTGCTTGTGTGGAGGCGGTGGCCGAGGTCGCGTAGGGAGATGCCCAGGAGCTGAGCCAGGTGGGCGCGCCGGGCCATGCCGTCGATCAGCTTGAGTTCGGTGCCGTGGAGGGTGGTGATCCTGGGGATGTCCCGGTAGGCGGCGTGGGCGGCGGTCTGCAGGTGGCTGAGGTGGTGCAGGTGCAGCACCTCGGTGTCGGTGCTGCGGTTGGCGGTCAGGTGACGGGTCCAGGCACGGGTGAGGCCGTCGGCGTCGAGGGCGGAGAGGGCGCTGAAGGGCGGGTCGGGGCAGTGGCCGCGGTCTTCGTAGGAGGGGTGGAAGGGCAGCGCGGTGTGCTGGGGGTTCTCGCCGCGGGTGAACGCGGCCTGGGCGTCGTTGTAGTCGTACGGGCGCAGGTCGAGGCCCTGGTAGAACGTGGGCCCGTGGGAGGGGTCGCCGGGGTTGCCGAGGGAGCCGGCGTGCAGGCGGGTTGACCACCCGCGGGTGTTGAGCTCGTGCAGCAGGTAGCGGATGACCTGGGCGCTGCCGCCGCGCGGGTAGAAGAGGACTGCGGTGTCGAGTGAGGGCATGGCGCACTCTCCTGTGGTGGGAGACGGACGTGGTCGCGGCCGGGGTCAGCGGGGGTCGTCGATGATCAGGGGCTGGGCGCCGGAGAGCCGGCCGGCCCAGTAGCGCTCCTCGGGGTGCTCCGGGGAGCGGACGGTGACGCCGAGGACCTGGGCGAGGCTGTGACGGTCACGCAGCGGCAGCGGCTGGCCGAGGACCACGGTGCGGGCGCCGGGATCGAGCGCGTATGGCAGGCCGGGGTGCCCGAGCCGGGCGAGGTGGCCGTCGATATCGGTCGTCGTGACCGGTGGCCGCGGGGGTGCGGCGCGGCAAAGGGTGCGCTGCCGGTCCGGGCAGTGGTTGGCGCTCAGGCAGGTGGGGGTGTTGAGCACGCCGGCGCGGTCGGGGGCGCCGAGCACGTAGGCGAGGGCGCAGCTGTTGGTCTGGAAGACGGGGTAGCCCGGGTAGCGCTCGGGCAGCTGGCGGAGCCAGTCCCAGGTGGCCCGTGGCCAGACGGAGTCGGCGGCCTGCGGGTCGAGGTGGGGGTCGTCCAGCCCTGGCCACAGCTCGGTGATCTGCTCCAGGGCGGTCGGTTTGACCTTGGTGCCGACCGCGACGGTGCAGACGGCGTAGCGGGAGGCCCAGTCCAGTACGCTCTCGCAGACCTCGCGGCTGCTGTTGTGGGGCAGGGCGGGCCGCCAGTAGTGGACGAGGGGGATGCCGGCGGCGTGCAGGCGGGGGAAGTTCTGGCGCAGCGCCTGGTGGTTGATGCCGCGTTCGATGTCGGGTCCGAGGCCGGAGTAGCTGAGGTAGACGATGACCGGCAGTCCGGCACGGCGGGCGCGGGTGATGGCGTCGACGACGTCGTCGGGTGCCCGGCCTTTGGTGATCAGGCACACGGGGTTGCGGACGGAGGAGTCGCGCAGGACGTCGAGGAGGGCGATCAGGTGGGTGCGGGTGACGGGGGTGGCCAGGGCGTCAGTGCAGGTGTAGAGGGCCAGGACCAGGTGCGGGTCGTAGTAGGGGCTGGCCAGGAGCTGGTCGAGGGTGTCCTCGGGGGTGGCCAGGACGGCGGGCTTGGTGCGGGTCAGGCCCAGGTCCGCCAGGTAGCAGTAGCGGCAGCCCCAGGGGCAGCCCTGGACGGGGTTGACCGCGATCCAGGTGTCGTGCTGGTCGATGACGGGTTCGAAGGCACGCTTACGCGGCATGCGGGGTGCTCCTCTCGGGCCGGCCGCTCACCGGCGTCGGGCGGTCGGCCCGAGAGGGAGCGGCGGGTCAGGTGCTGGTGGTGGGCTGGTCGACCTCGTGGACGAGGCGGCGCAGGGCGGGCCCGTAGTCGGGGTGGGCGAGGGCGTGGGCGACTTGGGCGATGAGGTAGTCGGCGGGGTTGCCGGTGTCGTACCAGCGGCCCTGGATGACCTGTCCGTAGACCGCGTGCCGGGACGCGTAGGCGTTGATGGCATCGGTCAGGTAGATCTCGCCGGTGCGGTGCTCACTCCAGCGGCGGGTCTGCTCACGCAGTTCGTCGACGATGCCGGGGGTGATGACGTAGCCGCCGATGGCGGCGTAGGTGGACGGTGCGGCCTCGGGTTCGGGCTTCTCGACGAGGCCGGTGATGCGCAGGAGGCCGTCGTCGAGGTCTTCCTTGACCACGGGGACGCCGTAGCGGCGGGAGTCGGACCGGTCCACGGGCATCAGGGCCAGGACCGGGCAGTGGGTGGCTTCGAAGGCACGGATGAGCTGCTGGGCCCGGGGCACCTCGGCGACGAAGACGTCGTCGGGCCACAGCACGAGCATGGGCTCGTCCACGTTCCGCGCGGCGTTGAGGACGGGGGTGCCGTTGCCGTAGGGGCCGTGCTGGTCGAGGTAGGTGATGTGGCCGCGGCGGGCGAGCTCGGCGACCTCCTCCACCGCGTCCGCGTAATCCGTCTTGCCGTCGGCCCGCAGCTGGGCGACCAGGCCCGGGTTGGGCCGGAAGTGATCCTGGATGAGGTTCTTGCCGCCGGAGACGACGATGGTGATGTCGGTGATGCCGGAGGCGACCAGCTCGCGCACGGTGTGCTCGATGACCGGCCGGTCGCCAACCGGCAGCATCTCCTTCGGGATGGCCTTCGTCAGCGGCAGCAGGCGGGAGCCGAGCCCGGCAGCCGGGATCACTGCCCTGCGGATCGTCGTGGCCATCACGTCCCCTTCTTCGGCCCGCGCCGCACCGGCCGGCACGGCGCGGGCCGACGCTACCAACGCCCGGGCAACGCCGGGACGGCCAACCGTTTCGCCGCCCCGGCCGTGTCCCACCGGGCTACTGGCAAAGGAAGCTGCCGGTGAACTTCGTGACCGCGAAGTGCCCCTTCGACGTGATCGCCTCCTGGACCTGGGCACGGACGCGGTCGCGCAGCTCGCTCAGGAATTCGCCATCGACGCCCTCGCGCTCCTCCGAGGAGGCGCAACAGTGGTTGTGCCCGACCTCGTAGAAGCGCATGAACGGCGCCGGGTCGGTGAAGCGCAGCTGGTCCTGCCACGAGATGAGGCGCACCTCGTCGAAGTACGGCTCCAGCTGCTCCTGACCGTTCTCCAGGGACAGGCGCCCCTTGGGTGTGGCCTTCACCAGGTCCTTCGGCGCGCCCATCGCCTCCAGCGCGGCGAAGTGCACGTCGTACATCTCCAGCATGCTGTCGGGGCGGTCGGTGGTGAGCATGAAGAGCCCGCCCGGGCGCAGGACGCGCCGGACCTCAGTGAAGCAGCGGTTCAGGTCCGGTACGTAGTGGATCATGTAGTTGGCCATGGCCCGGTCGAAGCTGTTGTCGTCGAGCATGGACAGGTCGTCGGCGCTGCCCTCGATCCACCGGCACGGGGTGGCCGTTCCGTTGAGGCGGTCCTTCGCCGCGGCGAGCACGGCCGGGGCGATGTCGAGGCCGGTGATGCTGCCGTCAGCGAGGTGGGGCCGGATGTGCTCCAGGATGAAGCCGTTGCCGCAGCCGAGGTCGAGCAGGTCCTCGCTCCCGGTCAGGGCGAGGTTGTCGACCATGTGGTCGACCATCGACGTGGGGCTGGTGCGGAACACGTTGTGGACCCACTGCTTGACGTCCAGCATGCGGGTGTCGTTGAAGAACTTGTCCCGGGCAGTCTCGGTGGAGAAGACGAAGTGCTCGCGGGGGATGATGCGGGCCGCCAGCGCGTCCAGGGCCGGCGTGCGGAAGTCGGTCTGGGCCATGGTGAGGTCTCCCTTTTCGGGTCGAAAGTCAGCTGAGCGATGGCTTGTGCACAGTGGTCCGGGGCCCGTCAGGAGACGGGCGGCCACTTGGTGCCGACGTACTTGTGCGGGAGCAGGCCGGTCACCGGCACCAGCACGCCCTGGCCGCCGTCGGCGATGACGGCGTGCAGACCGGGACCGTGGTCGAGCAGCAGCTCACGGCACAGGCCGCAGGGCGGCACGATGCGCGCGAGCGGCGGCTCGGAGGGCTTGGGGTAGCGGACCGCGGCCACCACGAGGAGCTGGGCGCCGGTGGCCAGGCGCGCGGCGGACAGCGCGCCGGCCTCCGCGCAGACCGCCGCCCGGCCGACCATCGCGTCCACGTGCAGCCCCAGATGGATGCCGCCGTCGGCGTCCAAAAGCGCCGCCGCGATCTGGTGCCGCGCCAGCACGTAGCGGGCACTGATCGCCTCGAACGCAGCCGACACCAGCTCGCGCGCCGTGGGATCCGAGCAGGACAGCGAGGGGGCCTCGACCCGGCGGCCGGTCACCGGCCCGCACTCACGGGATCGAGGTGGATCTGCGACGGCCGCGGCCCCCGCGATCCCTGGTACTTCCCGTCGTACAAGGTGATCTCGCCCTGCGGGCGCCAGAACGTCACCTGCGCCAGTTGGTCACCCGCGTACACCCGCACGCGCTCGACCGCGTGGAGCTGGAACGTGGACTGGCCGACGGAGCCGATATCGATCAGGTCGGCGGTGACGTGGACGAACAGGCCCAGACGCGCGGCCCCTGAGCGGGCGCGGATGATGGGCACGAAGTGCTTGCTGCCCAGGACCTCGACGCTGGAGCCGAGGTAGATCCGGTCCGGCTCCAGCACGAAGCCGTCGTCGGGAATGGGCACCTCCTCGAACGGGTTGGGCCTGCGCGCGTCGAGGACCTCGCTCGTGTAGCGCACCAAGGTCGGGCCGAGCGTGAGGTTGTACGAGTTCGGCTGAACCTTGGCGGCATCGAACGGCTCCAGGACGAGGCGCTTCCGCCCGTGTTCGCGGGCGATCTCCGGTCCGGTGAGGATCACTGGCTTCTCCCTTGCGAATCGGCGGCGGGTCAGCGGGAAGCGGCCAGCAGGCCGGCGGGCGGAACGGTGGCCTCACTGATCCGGCCGAAGCGCCCGCCGTACGGGAAGCGCGTCCCCACGGCGGCCCAGAAGGACACCTGGCCGGCGACCATGCCCGCGTAGACACGGACGGGCTGGACGGCCTTGATCTCCAGCGTCCACCGGTGGCACGACCCCAAATTGCCGAGATCAGCGCTGAACTGAAGGAACACCCCCAGGCGGCCGAGCGAGCTCCTGCCGATCAGCGACGGCACGAACTCGCTGCTGCCGATCTCCTCGACCGTCGTGCCCAGGTAGACCCGGCCCGGCTCGAGCACCACACCCTCGCCCGGGATGGCGATCTCCTCGAGCTCGTGATCCGCGTGCGTGTCGATCAGCGCAGCACGATGGACCCGCAACGAGTCGCCGAGCCGGTAGTTGTAGGAGACGGGGTTGAGCTGGGCGGGGGTAAACGGCTCGAGGGTCAGCGCTCCCCTGCGGCGCTGGCGCACGATCTCCGGTCCGGTCAGGATCACCGCAGGAGCTCCCCGGCGAGCTGCGCCGCCTGCTCACGCAGGCCTTCAAGGCTCCCGCGGTTCTCGACCCGCCGCCAGGGCGTCGCCTCGAGCGGCGCCTCGGTGGGGTGCCGCTCGTCGCCGGGCGTCAGGTCGGCCCGCGCCTGCTTGCGGGCCCGGCGCAGCTCCTCCGGCGCGGTGACCTCCACGAGGGAGAACCCCAGGCGCGTCACCGCCTTGGCGTCCAGCGCGCGAAGGTCATCACACAGCAGCACGGCCGACGGCTTGATCTGCTCGGCGTGGCGAACGCGCCGGCTGAACGCCTCGGTGAGGGCGTGGGGGTTGATCTGGCGCAGGTGCGAGCCGAGGAAGTTCAGCAACTGCCCGTCCTGCTCGTGGCCGTCCAGCAGGGGCCGGCCGGCCACCGCGTAGACCACGGACTGGATCTCGTACAGGGGCGCGGCGAGCTTCAGCGTCAGCACCTCGGCGCCGGCCCGGGACACCTCCTGTGCCAGCAGGTTCTTGAAGGTGGTCTTCCCGACACCGGGGAGACCGTGCAGAGCGACCTTGGGCATGGCGACCTTGGGCATGGCGGCTCCTTCGAACAGCTCAGACAGCCGGGCCCTGGAATCACGCGGACCGGCGTAGTAGCCGGCCTGCGGAGCATCCCGCTCGGGGCCCGTGCCAACGATGATGGCCGCGCACCAGGCCCGTGGACAGGGACCGGTTGTCCGCGCCTGTCCGCAACCCGGCTCGGACGTCTGTCAGCATCCGCCACCATGGGTGTGTGCTGGTCGTAGCGTCGCGGGAGTGTCCGCATCGCGCGTACGCAAGGGACGACCGCACGGCCCTGGAGGTAGCGATGCCGGATTCCAGCAAGCAGGACTTCGCCGCGGAACTGCGGCGGCTCCGAGGAGAGATGGCGCTGCGGGAGCTCGCACGCCGGGCGTGCTGCAGCAAGAGCCTCATCTGCGACCTCGAACACCGAAGGCGCCCCCCGAAACCCCAGATCGCGCGTGCCCTGGACAACGCCCTCGGGGCGGGCGGCAAACTGGTCTTACTGGCCGAAGCCCAACGACAGCGCTCGAGCGAGGAGACAGCAACGGCCCCTCGCAGTGCCGTGGACGACCTCCTCCGGGAATGGGATGACGTGTTGCGCAGGGACTTCCTCAAGAAGAGCGCCGGCGCCGTCGGCGCCGCCGCCATCACGAACCTCGGGATCAGCGCCACGACCGCCACCAGCCAGGAGCTGATGGACGCCCACCATGCCCTGCGCGCCGCCCACGGCCGCCTGGACAACCTGCGCGGAGCGGCCACCGTGTACGCGCAGGCCGTTGAACACCACCGTCAGGTCCTCACCTGGCACGCCGCCGCGCATACCGGGGTGGAGCGGCAGCAGATCGCGGCCCTCGCCGCCGACACAGGCGGTTTCGTCGGCTTCCTCACCTACGACCTCGGAATGGCCGAGAACGCCGCCGCCTACTACCGCGACGCCGCCGGTCACGCCCGCTACGCCGGCGACCTGTCCTCCTGCGCCAATCTGATCGGCCAGATGAGCCGCATCCTGGGCGACCAAGGCCACTCCCGTCGCGCCCTCGACCTCGCCGACGGCGCCCTGCGGCTGTCCGGGACTAAGGCCCACCCCGCCGTACGGTCCTGGCTGTACGCCGTACGCGCCTACCACCACGCCTGCCTCGACGATGCGCGCGCCGCCCAGGGCGACCTCAACCGCTCCTGGGCGCTGCTCGAACGCGCCGATGACGGCGAGAAGCCGCCCTACATCGGCTACCTCAGCGCCGCCGAGCTGGGAAAATGGACCGGCCATGCCATGGTCCGCCTCAGCCGGACCACCCCGTCCTTCCTGGCCACGGGCAAGACCGCGCTCGACGAAGCCCGGGCCGCCTGGCCGGCCGCGATTGTCCGCGGCTCCGCCGAGATGCTGACCGCCAGCGCGCACATCTACGCAGCCCGCGGTGACCGGGACGAGGCGGCCGATCTGGCATCCCGCTCCGTCGCTATCGCCACAGCCACTGGATCAGCGAGGAACCTGCGCGCGGCCCTCACCGCCCAAGCCCAGGCCGCCGCCTGAGCCCACCGGCCCGGACGGAAGGGCCCCGCCAAGAACCTCACCGTCCTGCCGCCGCGAGCGCCCGGCGAAGTCGCACCGCCGCTTCGCCCTGCTCCTGCGGGGTAGGCCTCAGTACCCCGTTCTCGGCCATCAACGCGTGGTGCTGCTGCCGCTCGTACGGAACACCGGGCGGCAGCCCGGCAACGTGCCAGTGCAGATGGGCATTGCCCTGCTGACTGCCCAGCGACAGCAGATAGGTCCGCTCCGGCTCGAAAACCTGGTCCACAGCACGCGCCACGGTACGCACGACCCGCATCAGCCGCAGATAGGCGTCCTCGTCAAGATCCCGGACAGCATGCTCGATATGCGCCTTCGGCGCCACAAGGACCTTTCCCGGCAACGTGGGCCACCGGTCCAAAAACGCCACATGCTCGGCATCCTCGAACACCGACTCGTGGGCGTAGTCCGGATCCCCCGCCAGAAAGGCGCACACGAAGCAGGGCCCCGTCCGTGCCCGGGCCACGTAGGCGTCAAGGTCCATCGGCCGCCGTTCCATCAACCCGTCTCCGCCCGATCAGAGGGCGCTCCTGTTGAGGCCGGCTCACCGGGCTTCGCGAGCTGGGCGCTGATCGCCGTATCGAGCTCCGACATGGTGCGGAGGAAGGCGCTGCACAAATCGACGTCGTAGCAGCGCGCGAGGATCAGCACTGACCACAAGCAGTCGGCGATCTCGTGCTCGAGCGCCTCACGCCCACCCGGCATGTCTCGCGCTCCCTCTTCGGCCATGACGAGTTTGGCAAGATCGCCAACGTCCCCGACAAAACCCAGCATGAACTCATCTCGCCGCCAGACCCGGCCACGCTGGCGCCGGTTCAGCTGGTCATAAAGATCATGGATCTGAATCGCCCGCTCTTGCAGTGCGCCAAGGTCCAACGCGCCCACCCCTCCCGCTTCAGTCCGTGCAGCTGATGATCCCCAATCCCCCAAGAGGTCATCCCCGCTGACATCCTCGTCCGTGTGAACTTCCACCCGGAACATCACTCGACTTTCGCTGTTCTCGCGGGGCTGGTGTGATCAGGCTGTGTGTTGGAGGCCTGCTTGGGCCCAGGCTTGGTGGACGGCCTGGATTTCGGCGCCTGTGGGCTGGCCTGGGGTGATGGGGAGAAATCGGGCGGCGATGATCACGCGGCGGAGCTTGGCGAGCATGTCGGCGAAGGACGGGTCGGTCTTGGTGGTGTACCAGGGGGCCCGTGCGCGGTGGTCGGCGGCGTCGCTGGGATGGTGGCCGTGCAACGCGTACCAGACGACGGTGATCGAGTAGCAGTACAGGCCGAACGGGACGGTGCGGCGGACCGCGTTCTCGGAGCGGTTGCGGGCCTGTCCGACGCCGAGCAGTGTACGGGCCTCGGCGAAGGTGGTCTCGATGGACCACCGCCAGGCGTATCGGGTGACCAGCGCCGCGGCCGGGGTGTCGAGGTCGGTGGTGACCAGGGCCAGGCCGTAGCCGGTGGTGGTGTCATGGTCGCGGATCAGGATGACGCGGACGGTCTGGGTGTGGAAGGAGCCGTACCAAAGGCAGCGGACCTCGGCGATGTGGACCTGGTCGGTGCGGCCGTACCGGGCGACGCGCGTGGTCGTGAACGTGGCGGTCTCCGCGATTTCGGCGGGCGTGCCCAGCCTGGCGCCCTTGAGGCGGGGCCGGCCGCGCTTGTTGGTCGGCGGCGGCGCGAGGTCGAACAGCACGGCGCCGGCCGGCAGCCGGGTGGTGAGGGTGATCGCCTCGGGCAGGTGGCGCAGGGCCCTGCCGTGGTAGGCGGCGTCCGCCACCACGTCCAGGGGCCGGTTCAGGCACACGGCCAGCAGTTTCACCATCGAGGCGGCGAGTTCTACCTTCGACGGTCCGGTCTTCGGCCGCCACAGCCGGGCCATCACCGGCAGGCACACCGGCCGGGTGAGGAACGGCAGTTCCACGACGATCCCGGCCACCACGAAGCACGTCCCGCGCCCGACCGGCTTCGGGCCTTTGGCGGCGCCGTCGTGCTGCCACGCGGCACCGAACACCTTCTTCCCGCTCCGCGTGAACAAGGTGTCGTCGACCGCGACCGTGATCGCCGCGCCTTGCGGCAGCAAGGTTCTGACGATCAGGTGGGCCAGCACGATGCCCAGGATGTCGACGTTCCAGCGCGTCCGGGAGAAGAAGGCGTGGGCCCGGTCGTGCGGCCAGGCTTGGGCCAGGCCCGCCCCGGTCAGCATCCCGGTCACCGTGCCGGCCCCGGTCTGGGCGACCAGCCCGGTCACCATCGCGGTGAACGTCGTGAACCCCGGCGCGGTGAACACGCGCAGCTTCCCCAGCACCGCCAGCAACGACGCGGGCACCACCACACTCGCGGGCATCGGCTTCCCCTCCCCGGGCGCAATCGCCACAACACCGATGCTGCCGACGCTCCGGTCCGCCGCGGGTGCGAACAGCCGACCCGTCACCCACCCGGGTGGGAACCGCCTTCGCCTCCCGCGTGCCGACCGCTACCGGCGCGGCCCGAACAAGCGACGCCGCCTTGACGGCTGCTCGGGGAAGGCGACCTCGAAGTGGAAACCGTCGCCGCCGACCGCGCGCCGCAACGTCCGCAACACCGCTTCGGGATCGTCGTAGGGGCCGTTGACGAAGAAGGGCTTGCCGTCCCGGCCGAAGCCGATCGGGCTGGTGCCCACAGGTTCGCCGAGCAGCACGGCGGCCTCCGTGAACTCCTCAGCGAGCTCCCCCTCGGGTTCGAACCCGAAGCCGCGCGCGTAGGCGGCGGCCCCGAACACCAGAGCGCGGGCGAGGTCGGCCGGGACCTGCACATGCCCCTCGAAGGCGCTGAAGTAGTGCCCCCGGTGCCCGGCCAGCCGACTCTCACTCATCGGCTCCGGGGCGAGCGTGTTCTTCACCCCCAGACACCACACGTCCAGCAGGAACCCCGCTACCTGCGCCTTCGTGGAACGCGTGCTGTCCGCGGCAACGAGCACCGCAACCAGACCACGCACCTCCTCCGCATCGCCAGCCCCGGGATCAAGGCCCGCCCATTGCGGCGCACCCTCAAGATCCACACTGCGGCTCCAGCCGGCGTTCACCCAGCACCGCGGCCCGCCACCACCCGGCCCCGAGGCCGCGACCGCGCCATTCAGCACCCCGACAACGTCTCCGGCGCTCATCCCCACAGCCCTGGCGATCGCCTTCACCGACCGACCCTGCTGATCAAGCAGCCGCACCCGCGCAACAAGCAACTCATCCACAGCCGCACTCTACGGCCAACGCCAAGCACCCAGTCACCGAACGCCAGCAGTCGCACCCACCCGAGCGACCCTGCGAAAACTGCGAAAGTCGAGAAACATCCGAGGCGGTCAGGCTGGTGCCGAAGGTGGACCAGGCGGAGGTTCCGGGCTGCAGCGAGTGGTCCTCGCTGCGGCGGACCGGCTCGGCCTGCTGGTGGACGGCCTGGTAGTCGAGAATCGACATCAGGTCCTTGTCGGCGAAGCGGGCGGTGACCGCCGCAGTGCCGAGGGCGCGGTCAACTTCCGCTGCCGAGTAGAGCTTTGACAGTGCGACGGACTCGGCCATCTTCGCCTTGATGCGGCGGACGCCGGCCGCTCCGGCCTCGATCAGCCAGCTCGCGGCACCAGGGCCGAGCTGGAGGAACGCCGCTTCCTCCGCCGAGGTGGCCTTCGGCGTGCGGTCGCTGTTCTTGTCCTCGCGCGGCGGGTAGTGAGTCTCTTCCAGGACCGGCGAACCAGGCTCACCGCGCGGGTGGCGGGCGACCTCACGGGCCGAACCGTCCTCGTCGACCGTGGTGACGATCAGCTCGTCGCCGTGGAAACGGGCCCAGACCCGGGTGTCGATCAACTCGTGCGGAACCGAGTAGCGAACCGCGTCGACGGAGATCGTGGACTCCCAGGTGACCCGGCGCGTGGTCCCGAAGGTGGCGGTGAACGGACGCTTCGGCAGCGGGTGCAGTCGCTGCCGTTCCTCCGCGAGCCGCTCGACAGGCTTGCGTCGAGTCACCTTGTGAGTACGGGAGTTGACCTCGTCACTGAACGCCCGGCAGGCGGCTTCCAGCTCGCCGAATGTCTGATACTGCTCGCGCAGGTTCACGTCCTTCGGCACGAGATCGGCCTTCGCCAGCTTCACCGTCGACTCCGATCCGCCCTTCGTCTCCGGGTCCGCCGGCACACAGGTACGGATCGTCAACGGGTAGTGCCGGGCGACCTCGACGATCTCCGGGTTGCGGACCGCGATCCCCGCGACGTGGTCGGTGGTCACCGTTTTCTCGTTGTCGGTGAGTACGTAGGCCGGGACCCCGCCGATCCGGCGGAACGTAGCGTCCAGACACGCGGTGACCGTCGGCAGCGTCTTGTCCCAGATCGGGATCACCACCCGGAACCGGGACCAGGCCACCCACGCGCACCACAGCGTGGTCTTGCGGCCCTTGATCACCGGTCCGTCGCCGAAGTCATATTGCAACCAGAGTCCCGGCTCGGTCACCCACGGCCTATAGACACGCCGCTGACCGGCCCTGAACTGGGCTTTTGCCTCCGCGACCGTGCGGCGGGTAGTGCGTTCCCCACCGGTGAAGCCCATCGCGGCGAGTCTCTTATGGACCACGTCCGCGCGGATCTTGCCCTGCGAGCGGACCACCAGCTCCTCGATCTTCGGCAGATAGTCGTCGATCGCACGAGCCCGGTGACGGCGCTGGTCAGGATGCTGGCCTGCGGCCCGCATCTTCACATACCGGGCCACCGTGTGGTGGTCGCACCCGGCCAGCTCGGCCGCGGCGCGGTAACTCCCCGTGAGGTCGTAAGCCTCAAGGATTTCCATAATCTCCCTGCTCTTCTTCACCCGCTCCAGCTTCGCCGAGCGGGACTACTCGGGGCGAGCGGGGAGAAAACTGGCCGTACCCGGGGAAACCCGTGGCCACAAAATGCGCCGTAAATGGCCGCCTACGGGGAGCTTGCCAGGTTCTGATCCACTTCTTGTGGAGCAGTGACGCGGCGTCACAGGGGGCTGGCAGAATGGGTATTCGTGTGACTGCAGCGAGCTCTGGACGGCCTT
>NZ_JBFBBD010000081.1:0-31008 GCF_040689515.1 Streptomyces sp. NPDC051173 | reverse complement strand
GAACCCGGAAGCTAAGCCTTTCAGCGCCGATGGTACTGCATGGGGGACCGTGTGGGAGAGTAGGACGCCGCCGAACAAATTTTAGCCTCAGGCCCTGGGTCATAGACCCGGGGTCTGAGGCATTTTTGCGTTTATGGTGCGCCCATTGTTGGCCCGTCTCGACCCCCTCTGCATGGTCCGGCCGCGACTGAGGGTAGGGTCATGGGGCATCGTTGGTACATATCCCCACAGGAGGCCCCCGGGTGGAGGTCCAGGAGACGCGCGTACAGACCGACCGCGTCCTCACCATCCCGAACATCCTCAGCATGGCTCGCCTCGTCGGCGTCCCCATCTTCCTGTGGCTGATCCTCCGGCCGGAGTTCGGCGGCCCGCGCAGCGACGGATGGGCGCTGCTCGTGCTCGCGTTGAGCGGGGTCAGTGATTACCTCGACGGAAAGCTCGCCCGACGCTGGAATCAGATCAGCAACCTCGGCCGGCTCCTCGACCCCGCCGCCGACCGGCTCTACATCCTTTCCACACTGGTCGGCCTCACCTGGCGGGAGATCCTTCCGCTCTGGCTCACCGCCGCCCTTCTGGCGCGCGAAGCGATGTTGCTGGTCATGGTGTGGATTCTGCGCCGCCACGGCTATCCGCCGCCGCAGGTCAACTTCCTCGGCAAGGCGGCCACGTTCAATCTGATGTACGCGTTCCCGTTGCTGCTTCTCAGTGAGGGTGAGGGCCTGTTGCGCTCACTCGCGGCGATTTTCGGATGGGCGTTCGCCGGATGGGGTACAACCCTCTATTGGTGGGCAGGAATCCTCTACGTGGTTCAGGTCCGCCGACTCGTCAAGACGGACCGACAGGCCCGACTGGCCTCGCCGTAGTTCAGCAGCCCCAGCAGGGCCGGATGCCGTATGTGAGTTACGCAGCCCGGCCCGGGCGGGTGCAGTCGGGATGACCGTCGTCTCTCAAGGAGGACGCTTCCGACATGAAGGCCGTCGTGATGGCCGGTGGCGAAGGCACGCGGCTTCGCCCCATGACCTCGAGCATGCCCAAGCCGCTCCTGCCGGTGGCCAACCGGCCGATCATGGAGCATGTGCTGAGACTGCTCAAACGGCACGGGCTCACCGAGACCGTGGTGACCGTGCAGTTCCTCGCCTCCCTCGTCAAGAACTACTTCGGGGACGGCGAGGAGCTCGGCATGGAGCTCACCTATGCCAATGAGGAAAAGCCACTCGGCACCGCGGGCAGCGTCAAGAATGCCGAGGAGGCGCTCAAGGACGACGCCTTTCTGGTGATCTCCGGAGACGCCCTCACCGATTTCGACCTGACCGACCTGATCCGTTTCCACAAGGCCAAGGGCGCTCTGGTCACCGTCTGTCTCACCCGGGTGCCGAATCCCCTGGAATTCGGCATCACCATCGTCGACGAGGACGGCAAGGTCGAGCGCTTCCTGGAAAAGCCCACCTGGGGCCAGGTCTTCTCCGACACTGTGAACACCGGCATCTATGTCATGGAGCCGGAGGTCTTCGACTACGTCCAGCCCGATGTGCCGGTCGACTGGTCGGGCGATGTCTTCCCCCAGCTGATGAAGGACGGCAAGCCGATCTACGGCTATGTCGCCGAGGGCTATTGGGAGGACGTCGGCACCCACGAGAGCTACGGCAAGGCTCAGGCCGACGTCCTCGAAGGCAGGGTCGAAGTCGACATAGACGGTTTCGAGATCTCGCCGGGCGTCTGGGTGGCCGAGGGCGCCGAGGTCCACCCCGACGCCGTCCTGCGCGGTCCGCTCTACATCGGGGACTACGCGAAGGTCGAGGCGGACGCCGAGATCCGGGAGCACACCGTCGTGGGCTCCAACGTGGTCGTCAAGAGCGGGGCCTTCCTGCACAAGGCCGTCATCCACGACAACGTCTACATCGGCCAGCAGAGCAATCTGCGCGGCTGTGTGATCGGCAAGAACACCGACATCATGCGGGCCGCCCGCATCGAGGACGGCGCCGTGATCGGCGACGAGTGCCTCATCGGCGAGGAATCGATTATTCAGGGCAACGTCCGTGTCTACCCCTTCAAGACGATCGAGGCGGGCGCGTTCGTCAACACCTCGGTCATCTGGGAGTCCCGCGGCCAGGCCCACCTCTTCGGCACGCGTGGAGTCTCCGGCATCCTCAATGTCGAGATCACCCCCGAGCTCGCGGTCCGGCTCGCCGGCGCGTACGCCACCACGCTCAAGAAGGGGTCGACGGTCACCACCGCGCGCGACCACTCCCGTGGCGCCCGGGCGCTCAAGCGCGCGGTGATCTCCGCGCTCCAGGCCAGCGCCATAGACGTACGGGACCTGGAGAACGTGCCGCTGCCGGTCGCGCGCCAGCAGACCGCGCGGGGCAGTGCCGGCGGCATCATGATCCGTACGTCGCCGGGCGTGCCGGACTCGGTGGACATCATGTTCTTCGACGAGCGCGGCGCCGACCTCTCCCAGGCCGGCCAGCGCAAGCTCGACCGGGTCTACGCCCGCCAGGAGTACCGGCGCGCCTTCCCCGGCGAGATCGGCGACCTGTCGTTCCCCTCCAGCGTCTACGACTCCTACACGGGGTCGCTGCTGAGATCCGTGGACACCAGTGGGGTCGCCGAGGCCGGGCTGAAGGTCGTGGTCGACGCGTCGAACGGCAGCGCGGGCCTCGTGCTGCCCAGCCTGCTGGGCCGGCTCGGTGTGGACGCGTTCACGATCAACCCCGGACTCGACGAGTCCCGCCCGACCGAGACCGCCGACACCCGGCGGGCCGGCCTGGTGCGGCTGGGCGAGATTGTCGCGTCGGCGCGGGCCGCCTTCGGCGTGCGGTTCGACCCGGTCGGCGAGCGCATCTCCCTCGTCGACGAGCGCGGGCGCATCGTGGAGGACGACCGGGCGCTGCTGGTCCTCCTCGACCTGGTGGCCGCCGAGCGGCGCAGCGGGAAGGTGGCCCTCCCCGTGACCACGACCCGGATCGCCGAGCAAGTGGCCGCGTACCACGGTACGCAGGTGGAGTGGACGACCACCTCGCCCGACGACCTGACCAGGGTCGGCCGTGCGGAGACCACCATCTTCGGCGGTGACGGGCGAGGCGGGTTCATCGTGCCGGAGTCCAGCAGCGTCTTCGACGGCACGGCCGCGTTCGTGCGGCTGATCGGCCTGGTGGCGCGCACTCAGCTCACGCTCAGCCAGATAGACGCCAGGATTCCGCGGGCCCATGTGCTGCGTCGTGACCTCGCGACGCCGTGGGCGGTCAAGGGGCTGGTGATGCGTCATGTGGTCGAGGCGGCCGGTGACCGGTCGGTGGACACGACCGACGGCGTACGCGTGGTCGAGGCCGACGGCCGCTGGGTGATGGTCCTCCCCGATCCCGCGGAGGCCGTGACGCACCTCTGGGCAGAGGGTCCTGACGACGCCTCGGCGCAGGCGCTGCTCGACGAGTGGTCGGCGGTCGTGGACGGCGCCGGGCGCTGAGCCCGGGGGGCGCCGTCTCTCGTTCCCGGATCCGGCACGCCGGTGGGGCCATTGGGAGACGGCGCCCCCGACGTGCGACGATGTGCGGCATGTCGCAGCAGCCCCCCGTTCGGACGACGGCATCGCCGTCCCCGCGCCCCGATGCCTCCATGTCGCTGCTGACCAATGTGATGGACCACAGCCTCGACGAGGGGTACGCCGAGGCGGCGGCCCGGCGGGAGGCGGAGGGCGGCAAGGGGCTGCCCACCAGGCTGCGCGCCAAGTTGGGGCTCGCCGCCGCGCTGCTGCTCGCCGCTGTGGTGGTGACGCTGGGGGCGGCGCAGGCGCGGATATCGGCACCGACGCTGGCCAAGGAGCGCCAGCAGCTGATCGACCGCATCAACAGGGAGTCCTCGGACGCCGACGCGCTCCAGAAGAATGTCGACACGCTGCGCGCCGCGGTCGGCAACAAGCAGCGCGACGTGCTGCAGAAACACGGCGGGGACAAGGCCGAGTTGGTGGCCCTGCTCGCGGGTGCCACCGCGGTGCAGGGCCCCGGCGTCAAGCTCGTCGTGGACGACGCCAAGCAGACCAAGCAGGGCGGCGGCAACGGCCCGCGGGAGAGCAACGGCTTCTCCGACACGGGCCGGGTGCGTGACCGGGACATGCAACGCATCGTCAACGGTCTGTGGCAGTCGGGCGCGGAGGCGATCGCGGTGAACGGGCAGCGGCTGACGGCGCTGTCCGCGATCAGGGCCGCCGGTGACGCCATACTGGTCGACAACAAGCCGCTGGTGCCGCCGTACACGGTGCTGGCGATCGGTGACGGGGACCGCCTGAGCAGCGCGTTCCAGAACAGCGCCGACGGGCTCTATCTGCGCGCCTTGCAGCAGAACTACGGGATCCGCACCAGCATTTCCGCTCAGGGTGAGGTACGGCTGCCGGCCGCGCCGAGCCTGATCGTACGCACAGCGAAGCCGCAGGAGGGTGCCGTGGCAGAGCGCGGCGCCGACACAGGGAAGGGCACATCGTGATCGCCGTATTGGGCCTCGTCGTGGGAGTCGTGGTGGGCCTCGTCGTCCGCCCCGTGGTGCCGACGGTGGTCGAGCCCTACCTCCCCATCGCCGTCGTGGCGGCGCTCGACGCGGTGTTCGGCGGCCTCCGGGCGATGCTGGACGGGATCTTCGACGACAAGGTCTTCGTCGTCTCCTTCCTGTCCAACGTGGTGGTGGCCGCCCTGATCGTCTTCCTGGGCGACAAGCTCGGGGTCGGCGCGCAGCTGTCCACCGGTGTCGTGGTCGTCCTGGGCATCCGCATCTTCTCCAACGCGGCCGCCATCCGGCGGCATATCTTCCGGGCGTGAGGCCGATGAGTACCGACGACACGCCCGAGGAGCCGACCCCGGCGGGCGGCTCGGCGAAGCCCGGCGATCCGGAGCCGAAGCCTGGGAAGGAGCCCGGGAAAAAGCCGGGCCCGGACGAGTCCGGCGAGCCCGAGCGGCCGGCCGGCAAGCCCGGCGAGAAGCGGTCCGGCGGAGCCGCAGGTTCCGCCGAGCCCGATGAGTCCGCCGGGGACGCGGAGGCCGGAAAGCCGGAGGACGAGGCGCAGCCCGAGCCCGTGCCGCCCGTCGAGCCCGAGCCCGAGGCGGCGGCGCCGTCACCGGAAGGGACGGCCGGACCGGAGCCGTTGACCGGGCGTCAGCGGCTGTTGAACGGTCTCTGGCCGCCCCGGCTGACGCGGGCCCAGCTCACGGTCGCCGTGCTGCTCTGCGTGCTCGGTCTCGGCCTTGCTATCCAGGTCCGTTCGACGAGCGACAACAGCGCTCTGCGGGGCGCCCGGCAGGAGGATCTCGTACGGATCCTGGACGAGCTGGACAACCGCACCAAGCGCCTGGAGGACGAGAAACGGAATCTGGAGAGCCAGCGGACGGAGCTGGAGAGCAGCTCCAACCAGGCCGCCGAGGCCCGTAAGCAGACCGCGCAGAAGGAGCAGCAGCTCGCCGTGCTCGCGGGCACGGTCGCGGCGCAGGGGCCCGGCATCGAGCTCACGGTGAGCGATCCCAAGGGTTCGGTCGAGCCGGACAAGCTGCTGGACACCATCCAGGAGCTGCGGGCCGCGGGCGCGGAGGCGATCCAGATCAATGACGTACGGGTCACCGCCGACACGTATTTCTCGGGCGCCGCGGGGAAGGTGGAGATCGACGGCAAAAAGGTCTCGCAGCCTTACCTGTTCAAGGTGATCGGCAAGCCGCAGGACCTGGAGCCGGCGCTGAACATCCCCGGTGGTGTGGTGCAGACTCTGGAGAAGGAGCAGGCGGGCGTCTCGGTCAGCAGGTCTGAGAAGATCATTGTGGACGCCTTGCGCCCGGCGAAGCGGCCTGACTACGCTCGGTCGTCATCGTAGTGAGACGGGCGGGTCCGGGGGCTTCGAGCGGAGGCCACGAGGTTGCGGGGGGTCGGCGCACCAAGTCGAGGGTGCGTGGTGGAAACTGTCTGTTGACCACGGACGTTGTATGGATGTCCCGGTCGGACGGTGTGTGCATCGAGGGTTCGTCCTGCCCCACGGGCGGGTCTGTTTCGGTCAAGGGGAATCGCCCGTGAAGTTGTTTGCGAAGTTGTTCGGCAAGAGCGCACGCCAGGAGGGTGGCAGCGGCTCGGCCCGCCACCGGGCGTCGCGCCCCGTGGAAGGTGCGGAAGGTGCCCAGGAGGGGCGCCCGCTGTTCCGGGACCAGGTGGATGCGCCCGGAGGAGACATTTCGGGAGGGTCCGGCGCGTCCGCTGTTGACCCTTCCGCGGCAGGACGCATAGGTTTCGGGGCACCAGCGACCTCAAGTGCGGGTGGAGGGTTTGCCTTGCCGGTGTGTACGAGGTGTGGCCATCGCAATGCCGAGGCCAGTCGGTTCTGCTCCAACTGCGGGGCGCCGCTGCGTCCCGGGGCCGTGGCGGAGCGGGCTTCCGAGACGACCTCGACCATCTCCATCTCCGGTCTCGAGGCGGCGTACGACTCCGAGACCACCGGCCAGACGCCGATCCCGACCCTCTCGCCCGAGGCCCAGGCGGCCGTCGACGCCCTTCCGCTGGGCTCGGCGCTGCTGGTGGTCCGCCGCGGGCCCAACTCCGGCAGCCGGTTCCTGCTGGACGGCGATCTGACCACCGCGGGCCGTCACCCGCAGAGCGACATCTTCCTCGACGACGTCACCGTCTCGCGGCGGCACGTGGAATTCCGCCGTGGGCAGAACGGCGGCTTCACCGTCGCGGACGTCGGCAGCCTCAACGGCACCTATGTGAACCGGGAGCGGATCGACTCGGTCGAGCTGTCCAACGGCGATGAAGTGCAGATCGGTAAGTACCGTCTGGTCTTCTACGGCAGCCAGCGGGGGATCTGAACCACCCCCAGACTCCGTCCGGGGTGACCTCCAGGGAAGGGCCATGCTGCGAACACCGTCAGGCGGCGCCGGGTCATCCGGTGCCGCCGGTGTCGAAGGGCGGCTGGTGAGCATCGGCACGGTGCTCAGTCTGCTGCGTGAGGAGTTCCCCGAGGTCACGATCTCCAAGATCCGTTTCCTGGAGTCGGAGGGCCTGGTCGAGCCCCAGCGCACGCCCTCCGGATACCGGAAGTTCAGTGCCCAGGACGTGGAGCGGCTGGGTTACGTGCTGCGCATGCAGCGTGACCACTATCTGCCGCTGCGCGTCATCAGGGAGCACCTCGACGCGCTCGCCAGGGGCGAGCGTGTGCAGCTGCCCGCCGCCGGTCAGGCCCCTGGCCTCGACGGCCCCGCCGACGGGGCTGAGGGGGCGGGTGAGGTCGTTGTGGCGGCCTCCGAGCGCCCCACGGCAGCCCGTCTCGGCCGGCCGGAGCTCCTGAGCGCCACGGGTGTCACGGAGAGTGAGCTGGCGGAGTGGGAGTCGTACGGCCTGATCGCCGCCCACCCGGACGGTGGATTCGACGTTGATTCGGTCAATGTCGCGAAGCTGGTGACGGACTTGGGGCGGTTCGGCCTGGAGCCCCGGCACCTTCGCGCCATGAAGGCCGCCGCCGACCGCCAGGCCGGCCTGGTCGAACAGGTGGTCGCACCGCTGCGCAGGCACCGTAACCCGCAGACCAGGGCCCACGCCGAGGCCACCGCGCGGGAGCTCGCGGCGCTCTCCGTACGCCTGCACGCGGCACTCGTACAGGCCGCGCTACGGACGCGTTCGCACTGACCGGCGAGTGCCCGACTACCCAAACCTGCCGGGCACGTCCTAGGGTTGCTGTGTGAACGAGCTCGATGTCGTGGGTGTCCGGGTGGAAATGCCCTCCAACCAGCCGATCGTGCTCCTGCGTGAAGTGGGAGGCGATCGATACCTCCCGATCTGGATCGGACCGGGAGAGGCGACGGCCATCGCCTTCGCCCAGCAGGGCATGGCACCGGCCCGGCCACTGACCCACGACCTGTTCAAGGACGTGCTGGAAGCGGTGGGGCAGGAGCTCACGGAGGTCCGCATCACGGATCTGCGCGAAGGCGTGTTCTACGCGGAGCTCGTCTTCGCCAGCGGGGTGGAGGTCAGCGCCAGGCCGTCCGACGCCATAGCGCTGGCACTGCGCACCGGGACGCCGATCTACGGCAGCGACGGCGTGCTGGACGACGCCGGGATCGCCATCCCGGACGAGCAGGAGGACGAGGTGGAGAAGTTCCGCGAGTTCCTCGATCAGATCTCGCCGGAGGACTTCGGCACCAACAGCCAGTGAGGCTCGCGGCGCCCTTCGGAGCGGCGGGCGCGGCGCATTCGATTAGCCTTTCCCGGCACACGGATACGTAAAACCACTCTCTGGGTGATTATCACTCGGCGTGCCGAGTGTGGCGATCGTTGACGCGCCCCGGGTGACTGCCTACCGTCGAGAAGGCAGGTCAAGGACGGAGGTCGGCGTGAGAAGCATGGGCGACGGTACAGCGGTCGGCAGTCCGTATCCGCTGTATGGGGGAACGGTCGAACAGCCCTCCCGTCATACCGTCCCGGCCGCGGTCAGCGCACCGCAAGGGCCGGAGACCGACAGGGTCGGGTATCGGGGGCCGACGGCGTGCGCCGCGGCGGGCATCACCTATCGGCAGCTCGACTACTGGGCGCGTACGAGCCTGGTCGAGCCGAGCGTACGGCCGGCCTACGGCTCGGGGAGCCAGCGGCTCTACAGCTTCCGGGACGTGGTCGTCCTCAAGATCGTGAAACGGCTGCTGGACGCGGGGGTCTCCCTGCAGAACATCCGCACGGCCGTGCAGCACCTCAAGGCCCGCGGGATGCGGGACCTCCCGCAGATGACCCTGATGAGCGACGGTGCCACGGTCTACGAGTGCACCTCGCCGGACGAGGTCGTCGACCTGCTCCAGGGCGGCCAGGGCGTCTTCGGGATCGCCGTGGGCGTCGTCTGGCGCGACATCGAGCACGTGCTCTCCCAGCTGCACGGCGAGCGGGTGGACACGGGCGAGACCCTGGTCGGCCACAATCCCGCCGACGAGCTGGCGAGGCGCCGCAACCGCGCGGTCTGAGGGCCTTCCACCGACGCTCCGTCGCACGTCAGCGCGATTGTCAGTGGTGTGCGGGAACATCAGTGGTGTGAGGTCCGCACCGACGATCCTGCATCTGGACATGGACGCCTTCTACGCCTCGGCGGAGCAGGCGTCCAAGCCCAGCCTGCGCGGGAAGCCCGTGGTGGTCGGCGGGATCGGCCCGCGCGGTGTGGTGGCCACTGCCTCGTACGAGGCCCGGGTCTTCGGCGTCCACTCCGCGATGGCCACCGCCCAGGCGCGCCGGCTGTGCCCCAACGCCGCCTATCTCACCCCGCGGTTCACGCTCTACCGCGAGGTGAGCGAGGTGGTGATGGGGCTGCTGGGCGAGCTCTCGCCGCTGGTGGAGCCGCTCAGCCTCGACGAGGCCTTCGTGGACCTCGAAGCGGGCGGCATCGAGCCCTCCGCGTCCGCGGTCCGGGCCGTCGGGGAGCGGCTGCGGCGGGACATCCGCGCGGCGACGGGCCTGAGCGGCTCGGTGGGCCTCGCCGGGTCCAAGATGCTCGCCAAGATCGCCTCGGAGCGGGCCAAGCCCGACGGCCTGTTCCTCATCGAGCCGGGCACCGAGGCCGAGCTGCTGGGACCCATGTCCGTCCGCGCCATCCCCGGCGTGGGCCCCGCCACCGCCGAGACGCTGCGCCGCGCGGGCATCACGACGGTCGCGGAGACCGGCGAGGCGGGCGAGGCGGAGCTGGTGCGGCTGCTGGGCAAGGCCCACGGCGCGGGGCTGTACGCGCTGGCCACCGGCCATGACGACCGGCCCGTCGTCGCCGAGCGGGACGCCAAGTCGGTGTCGGTGGAGGACACCTTCGAGGAGGATCTGACCGACCGCGTCCGGGTCCAGCTGGAGCTCGCCCGCCTCGCCGAGCGGTGCGTCCAGCGGCTGCGGGCGGCCGGGCGCTCGGGGCGCACGGTCGTGATCAAGGTGCGGCGCTACGACTTCTCCACCCTGACGCGCTCGGAGACGCTGCGCGGGCCGACCGACGACCTCGGCGTGGTGCGGGAGGCGGCGGGGCGGCTGCTGGAGGGCGTGGACACGACGGCGGGCGTGCGGCTCCTGGGCGTGGGTGTCACGGGCCTCGCCGACTACACCCAGGAGGATCTCTTCGCCCAGGCCGCGAGCGAGGCGGCGGCCGCGGCCGAAGCAGCCGCGGCGGAGATCCACCAGGCCGAGGGGGAGCAGCCCGACGAAGCACCGGGAGTGGCCGAGGCGCTGCCGCGCCGCTGGCTGCCGGGGCTGGACGTCCGGCACGCGGAGCACGGGGCGGGCTGGATCCAGGGCAGCGGCGTCGGGCGCGTCACCGTCCGGTTCGAACAGCCCTGGTCCGGGCCGGGGAGGGTGCGCACGTTCGCCGTCGACGACCCCGCGCTGGAGCCGGCGGAGCCCCTGCCGCTGATCCGGACCGTGGATCAGCCGCCCGAGCCGCCGGAGCCGTTGACCGTGCCGAGCCCCTCGCCGGCCCGCTCGCCGGATCCGTCCTCAGTGTCCCCGGGGGCCTCGGCGGCCCCGGCACCCCTGGCCTCCTCGGCGGGAGGGGAGCCCGCAGTGGGCAGAGCGAGTCCGTAGTGGTGGTAGAGCTGGAGCTCCTGCTCGGGGGAGAGGTGCCTGCCGACCCCGAAGTCCGGGGCGACTTTGATCAGGTCGCGTTCGTAGGGGACGCGCAGGGTGTCGTCCACGACCTCGCTGGGCTCCAGCGGCACGAAGGCGTCCCGGCTGAACAGCCCGGTCCGTACGGCCGCCCACTCGGGCTCGCCCGTCTCGTCGTCGAGATACACCTCGTCCACGGTGCCGATCTTCGCGCCGTCACGGTCGAACGCCTTGCGGCCGATGAGACTGCGTGGATCGATATCGGTCTGCACCGTTCCTCCGATGGTTCGCGCTGCCCCTGACCGCCTCGGCATCCCCTCAATCCCCTCTCGACAACAACGAAAAGGCACAAAGCGGGAACCGGCCACTCGAGGGATCCGGTCCTACCCTCGCTGGTAGGCTGGCCAGTGGCCGCAGACCCCGTGCGGGAGAGTCCTCCGAGAGCCCAGCCGGGCATCGACGGGGGCGCCGAAGGAGCAAATCCTCCCCGGAATCTCTCAGGCACACGTACCGCACGGACGAGGTCACTCTGGAAAGCAGGGCGGGCCCCGGTCAGGCACGACGCCGAAGCCCGTCCTCACCGACGGTGAAAGCCGGGTCCCCGCGGCCCGGTGAAGCTCTCAGGTTGAGATGACAGAGGGGGAGGCCGTCCGGGTACCCGCGCCGTGGTACCCCTCGCAGGTCGCAATGACCAGGAGGCCTCCGCAGATGACAGCCCACCGCATCTCCCTTTCCGACCTGGAGCGTGGCACGCCCTTCGAGCGGCGCCATATAGGGCCCGACAGCGCGGCCCAGGCCAAGATGCTCGCCCAGGCCGGATTCGGCTCCCTCGACGAACTCACCGACGCCGCCGTGCCGGACGTGATCAAGGCCACCGAGGCACTGGCACTGCCCGAGGCCCGCAGTGAGGCCGAGGTCCTCGCCGAGCTGCGCTCGCTCGCCGACCGCAACCAGGTGCTCGCCCCGATGATCGGGCTCGGCTACTACGGCACCTTCACCCCGCCGGTGATCCTGCGCAACGTCATGGAGAACCCGGCCTGGTACACCGCGTACACCCCCTACCAGCCGGAGATCTCCCAGGGCCGGCTGGAGGCGCTCCTCAACTTCCAGACCGTCGTCGCCGACCTCACCGGCCTGCCCACCTCCGGGGCCTCCCTGCTCGACGAGGGCACGGCCGCGGCCGAGGCCATGGCGCTCTCCCGCCGCGTCGGCAAGGTCAAGCAGGGCGTCTTCCTCGTCGACGCCGACACCCTGCCGCAGACCGTCGCCGTCATCCGGACCCGCGCCGAACCGACCGGTGTCGAGGTCGTCGTCGCCGACCTCTCGGCGGGCATCCCGGCCGAGGCCGCCGAGCGCGGCGTCTTCGGCGTGCTGCTCCAGTACCCCGGCGCCTCCGGTGCCGTACGCGACCTGCGGCCCGTCATCGAGCGTGCCCACGAGCTCGGCGCGATCGTCACCGTCGCCGCCGACCTGCTCGCCCTGACCCTGCTCACCTCGCCGGGCGAGCTCGGCGCGGACATCGCGGTCGGCACGACCCAGCGCTTCGGCGTGCCCATGGGCTTCGGCGGCCCGCACGCCGGATTCATGGCCGTGCGCGAGCAGTTCGCCCGCAGCCTCCCCGGCCGCCTCGTCGGCGTCTCCGTCGACGCCGACGGCAACAAGGCCTACCGCCTGGCCCTCCAGACGCGTGAGCAGCACATCCGCCGCGAGAAGGCCACCAGCAACATCTGCACCGCGCAGGTGCTGCTCGCCGTCATGGCCGGCATGTACGCCGTCTACCACGGTCCGGACGGCCTCGCCGCGATCGCCCGGCGCACGCACCGCTACGCCACACTGCTCGCGGCGGGGCTGCGGGCCGGTGGCGTCGAGGTCGCGCACGGTTCGTACTTCGACACCCTGACCGTGCACGCCCCCGGCCGCGCCGCCGACGTCGTCGCCGCTGCCCTCGAGCGCGGCGTCAACCTCCGCCTGGTCGACGCCGACCACGTCGGGATCGCGTGCGACGAGACCACCACCCGCGAGCTGGTGGCCTCCGTGTGGTCGGCGTTCGGGGTGGACGCCGACATCGAGGCGCTGGACGCCGCCACGCCGGACGCGCTCCCCGAGGGCCTGCTGCGCACCGACGACTTCCTCGCCCACCCGGTCTTCCACGAGCACCGCTCCGAGACCGCGATGCTGCGCTACCTGCGCCGCCTCGCCGACCGGGACTACGCGCTGGACCGCGGCATGATCCCGCTCGGTTCCTGCACGATGAAGCTCAACGCCACCACCGAGATGGAGTCGGTGACCTGGCCCGAGTTCGCCGCGCTGCACCCCTTCGCGCCGCTGGAGCAGGCAGACGGCTATCTGACCCTGATCACGGAGCTGGAGGAGCGCCTCGCCGAGGTCACCGGCTACGACAAGGTCTCCATCCAGCCGAACGCCGGCTCCCAGGGCGAGCTCGCGGGCCTGCTGGCCGTCCGCGCGTACCACCGCGCGAACGGCGACGAGCAGCGCACCGTCTGCCTCATCCCGTCCTCCGCGCACGGCACCAACGCCGCCAGCGCCGTGATGGCCGGGATGAAGGTCGTCGTCGTCAGAACCGGCGAGGACGGCGAGGTGGACGCCGACGACCTGCGCACGAAGATAGAGCAGCACGGTCACGAGCTGGCCGTCCTGATGGTCACCTACCCCTCCACGCACGGGGTGTTCGAGGAGCACATCAGCGACATCTGCGCGCTGGTGCACGACGCGGGCGGCCAGGTCTACGTGGACGGGGCGAACCTCAACGCCCTGGTCGGGGTGGCCAGGCCGGGCCGCTTCGGCGGCGACGTCTCGCACCTCAACCTGCACAAGACGTTCTGCATCCCGCACGGTGGCGGCGGTCCGGGCGTCGGCCCGGTCGCGGTCCGCGCCCACTTGGCGCCGTATCTCCCGAACCACCCGCTCCAGCCCGCCGCGGGCCCGGCCACCGGCGTCGGCCCGATCTCGGCCGCCCCGTGGGGCTCCGCGGGCATCCTGCCGATCTCCTGGGCGTACGTCCGGCTGATGGGCGGCGCGGGCCTCAAGCGCGCCACGCAGGTCGCGGTGCTCGGCGCCAACTACATCGCCAAGCGGCTGGAGCCGCACTACCCCGTGCTCTACACCGGTCCGAACGGGCTGGTCGCGCACGAGTGCATCGTGGACCTGCGGCCGCTGACGAAGGCGACGGGAGTGAGCGTCGACGACGTCGCCAAGCGGCTGATCGACTACGGCTTCCACGCGCCCACCATGTCGTTCCCGGTCGCGGGCACCCTGATGATCGAGCCGACCGAGAGCGAGGACCTCGTCGAGCTGGATCGTTTCTGCGATGCGATGATCGCCATCCGCGCCGAGATCGAGAAGGTCGGCTCCGGCGCGTGGGCGAAGGACGACAACCCGCTGCGGAACGCCCCGCACACCGCCGCCTCGGTGACCGGCGCGTGGGAGCACCCGTACACCCGCGAGGAGGCCGCTTACCCGGCCGGGGTGTCCGCCGACAAGTACTGGCCGCCGGTGCGCCGCGTCGACGGTGCGTACGGCGACCGCAACCTCGTCTGCTCCTGCCCCCCGCTGGAGGAGTACGAGAACTGAGCCCGGCCGGGCCGGGCGCACGCCGCCCGGCCCGGAGGTCGGACGCGAGTCGGGGCCGGTTCGGCGGAATGCGCCGGGCCGGCCCCTGTCTGTGCGTGGTGCGTATACGTACTGTGCGGCGTCTTGCCGTACCGCGTGTGCGGTAGTGCCCTTCTCAGGCAGCGGTCACCACGTGGCCGTTGCCCAGCGGCCGGTGCGGGGCGATGATCTGCCCGTCCGGCAGCAGCTCCCCGGTGTCCTCGAAGCAGAGGACGCCGTTGCACAGCAGACTCCAGCCCTGTTCCGGGAAGTGCGCCACGAGGTGGGCGGCTTCCCTGTCGGCGGAGTCGGCTGAGGGGCACGTGGGCTGGTGCTGGCACATGGGAAGGTTCTTTCGCTCTGATGTGGTGGCTGTCCTGCGGCTCGATGCTGTGGTCATGCCGCCCCCCGTTGGCGAATGGTTTGGTCGATACCAGTGTTGCCCCACGGGCGCGATTCCGCAGGGATTTCCCGGCAGCGCTCCTCTGCCGGAGAGGACGCGTCACCCATGCGGGCGGTTGCCGCCAACAAGACTGCCTGTCCGGGGGGTTCGGGGTGGCCGCGACGGGCTAGTCCGGGAGGGTGAGCACAGATGTACGCCCCGTGGCGGGCGTGGCCACGGGGCGTGTCCGATCCCCTGCGGAGAGGGCTCAGGCCGGTGTCTTGAGCAGCGGCGGCGGTGTGAGCCGGTGGGTGAGCACGGACAGCAGGTCGCTGAAGCGGTGCGCGCGGTGGGCGGCGATCCCGGGCGGCGCGGGCGCGAGCGGCACCAGCAGGTCCCCCGGGCCGGGCAGGCCGGACGCCGCGTCCGCCGCGAGGTCGCCGTGCAGCCAGAGGGTGAGCATGTAGAGCTCGGGCACGGACAGCAGCCGCGGCTGGTACGGCGTCGGCAGCTCCTCGGCCTGGCGCACCGCGAGCTCGGTGGAGGTCAGATACGGACCCTCGCAGAAGTGGGAGAACGCCCAGCCCTCGGCCGACGGCGCCGCCTCGCCCGCCGCCACCGCGCGCCCCGCCCCCCGGATCAGGAATCGCCAGCCGGTGAGCCGGGTGCGAGGGGCGCCGCCGCGCGGGGTGACCTGCTCCAGGACGTGTACGGGAAGCGGGAGTTCGGGGGTCAGCGGTCCTTGCGCGGACCGCAGGGAGGGGGTGCGGGCCTCGCGTACGGCGGCGGGGGAGCCGAGGGCGGCGACGATGCTGAGCAGGGCGGGCGCGGGGGCGGGGAGGGCGTGCAACGGCATGGTAGGTCGCCTCTCACTTCGGAGACACGTGGTGCTGGGCAGGTGCGGACGACGCTGTCGGCGTGCGGGTCAGAGGGGAGCCGGGGACCGTACCGACTGCGCGGGGCCGGGGCGCTGCTCTCTGCCCTGTTCCGCAGTTTATACGACACGTGTTCACATGGTGTTTCGGCTACCTGTCGGGAGTATTTCCGGCAAGGGGAAATCCGGTGTGTTGTCCAGGGTCGGTTTCGGTGATTCTGTGCCGAATTCCCGACCGCCACCTCGGGTTATTCGGCGAGGAGGGTAGGCCGGATCTCGTCGGTGTTTATCACCAGCGCAATGCGCAAAACCGGAGTATTGCACCATGCCGACGGAATGTGCCACGGCGCACACCTCGCAGAGCCTACTGCGTATGCGGTGCCGACGCGGCGTTATCGATCACAATGGCTGGGCATCATCGACCGTGACGCGGGGCCGCGGGCACCGTGGGCGACCCAGGTGAGGAGGGCGTGGCGATGGGCGAGAAGCTGGTGGCCGGGGGGTTCGACCCCGCCGACCGGCAGCGCCACCGGGACAAGCTCCGGCAGTGCCTGGACGTGCTGGCGCGGCTCCTGGCGGAGCAGCGGTTCGACCGCCCCCGGAATCTTATGGGCCTGGAGATCGAGCTGAATCTCGCGGGATCCGACGGGACTCCGAGCATGGTGAACACGGAAGTGCTGAAACGTATCGCCAGTGGGGATTTCCAGACCGAACTCGGCCGCTTCAACCTTGAAGTGAACATTGTTCCCCACCGGCTGTCAGGGCGAGTTCTCGACCAGCTCGCCGAGGAGTTGCGCACCGGGCTTTCCTATGCCGACCGCAAGGCCATGGAGGTCGATTCCGGGATCGTGATGATCGGAATTCTGCCGACCCTGGACGACCGGCACCTGGTCTTCTCCAACCTCTCCGACGATCACCGCTACACCCTCCTCAACGACCAGGTGGTCGCCGCGCGGGGCGAGCACTTCACGATCGACATCGAGGGCGTGGAGCGGCTGACCTGCACCGCGGGCTCGATCGCCCCCGAATCCGCCTGCACCTCCGTGCAGTTGCACCTCCAGGTCACCCCGCGCCGGTTCGCCGCAGTGTGGAACGCCGCGCAGGTCGTCGCCGCCGCGCAGATCGCCGTGGGGGCCAACTCGCCCTTCCTCTTCGGGCGGGAGCTGTGGCGAGAGTCCCGGCCGCCGCTGTTCGTCCAGTCCACGGACACCCGCCCGCCCGAGCTCAAGGCGCAGGGGGTCAGGCCGCGGACCTGGTTCGGGGAGCGCTGGATCGATTCGGCGTACGACCTCTTCGAGGAGAACCTGCGCTTCTTCCCGCCCCTGCTGCCCATCTCCCACGAGGAGGACCCGCTGCGGGTGCTGGAGGAGGGCGGGGTCCCCGGGCTGCACGAACTGATCCTGCACAACGGCACGGTCTACCGCTGGAACCGGCCGGTCTACGGCATAGCCGACGGCGTACCGCACCTCCGCGTCGAGAACCGCGTGCTGCCCGCCGGCCCCACGGTCACCGACGTCATCGCCAACGTCGCCTTCTACTACGGGCTGATCCGCGCGCTCGCGGAGGAATCCCGCCCCGTGTGGACCCGGATGCCCTTCCCGGTGGCCGCCGACAACTTCGACACCGCCTGCCGCCATGGCATCGACGCCTGGCTGCGCTGGCCGAAGGGCGGCAGGAACGCGCCGCTCGCCCGCATGCCCGCCGTGCGGCTCGTGCTGGAGGACCTGCTGCCGATGGCCGCCGCCGGGCTCGACGCGTGGGGCGTCGAACCCGCCGACCGCGACCGCTATCTGGGCGTCATCGAGGGCCGCTGCCTGCGCCGGGCGAACGGTGCCTCCTGGCAGGCGGCCACGTACCACCGGGCGCGGGAGCGGGGGTTGGGGCGGGACAAGGCGCTGGCCGCGACCACGCGCCGGTACTGCGAACTCATGCGGACGGGGGAGCCGGTGCACTTGTGGCCTCCGGGGCCCGGAGACTGACGGGGCCTCCGGCGCGGCCGCGCCGCGCGTCCTCGACCGTCGCGTCCCCGGTCCACGGGCGGCCTGGATTTTCCAGCCGGTCCGGCGTTTGACAAGCTGGGGGCCCATGACGCAGGGGACACGCAAGGTGGAGGCGGTTGTGCCGCAGAACGCGCGGGGCGAAGGCGGCACGCTGCCCGTGCCCGAGGCGGCCGCCCGTCGGCTGCTGGGCAACGAGACCCTCCTCGTCCTGGCCCTGTCGCTCGGAGCCAGCGCCGTCTCCGCGCTGATCAGCTTCGTCGGCGCCGCCACCCGCCCCGGCGGCCTCAAGGAACAGGCCGCCCGGCTCAACGCCTCGCACGCCCCCGGCCGCCCCTGGCTGGACCTCTCCTGGCAGGTCTTCGGCATCGCGACCGCGCTGGTGCCCGTCTTCCTGGTCGCCCACCTGCTGCTGCGCGAGGGCGCGGGGCTGCGGGCCATCGGCTTCGACCGGCGGCACCCCGGCTCCGACCTGGCCCGGGGTACGGCGGTCGCGGCGGCCATCGGCGGCACCGGGCTGCTGTTCTACCTCGGCGTACGGGCCGCCGGCTTCAACCTGACCGTGGTGCCCGAGTCGCTGCCCGACGTCTGGTGGAAGCTGCCCGTCCTGATCGCCTCCGCCGTGCAGAACGCGGTGCTGGAGGAGGTCGTGGTCGTCGGCTATCTCCTGCGCAGGCTGGGGCAGCTCGGCTGGACGCCGGCGG
The DNA here is from genome assembly GCF_040689515.1 of Streptomyces sp. NPDC051173. Taxonomy (NCBI): domain Bacteria; kingdom Bacillati; phylum Actinomycetota; class Actinomycetes; order Kitasatosporales; family Streptomycetaceae; genus Streptomyces; species Streptomyces sp. NPDC051173. The sequence goes on along the minus strand of NZ_JBFBBD010000081.1, from coordinate 12,873 downwards.
CCGCGCTGGCGGCGAGCGCGGTGCTGCGCGGCTCGTACCACCTCTACCAGGGGATCGGCGGGTTCGTCGGCAACATGGTGATGGGCGTCGTCTTCGTGCTGCTCTACCGGCGCTGGGGCCGCGTCGGGCCGCTGGTCGCCGCGCACGCGCTGATCGACGTCGTGGCCTTCGTCGGCTACGCGCTGCTGGCCGGGCGGGTGGGCTGGTTGCCCACGGCGTGAGGGGTGCCGGGCCCGGGCCCGTCGCCGCCCGCGGCGGTGCGCTCCGGGGGCACCGCCACGCGGCGGGCCGCTGGCCCCGCTGGCCCCGCTGGACCCGCGACCAGATCCGCCGGGCACGGCCTACGCGAGCAACTCGCCCTCGATGACCGTGACCGCGCTGCCCGTCAGCAGCGTGCGGTCGCCGCGTACCGATGTGCGTACGAGGCCCGTGCGCGTGGACGCCTGGAGGCCCGTCAGGTCGGCGCGGCCCAGCCGGGCCGACCAGAAGGGGGCCAGCGCGGTGTGCGCGCTGCCCGTGACCGGGTCCTCGTCGATGCCGACGTTGGGGAAGAAGCAGCGCGAGACGTAGTCGTAGCCGGCCGACGGGTCCGCGGCCGCGGCGGTGGCGATGACGCCCCTGCGGGAGTGCCGGCCGAGCGCCGCCGTGTCGGGGGTCAGCGCGCGCACGGTCCGCTCGTCGGCGAGCTCCACCAGCAGGTCGCCGACGTGCGGGCCCGTGTCGTGGGTGCCGAGCGGTTCGGCGCCGAGGGCCGCCGCGACGCCCTCGGGGACGGCGGTGGGGACGAGCGGCGAGGTCGGGAAGTCCAGGGTGATCGAGCCGTCCCCGCGCGCGGTCGCGGTGAGGATCCCGCAGCGGGCGGAGAAGCGCACCGTGCCGGTGGCGGCGCCCGTCGTGTGCAGGACGTGGGCGGTGGCGAGCGTGGCGTGGCCGCACATGTCGACCTCCGCGGCCGGGGTGAACCAGCGCAGCGCCCAGTCCGCGTCGCCGCCCTCCGGCAGTCGGCGGGCGAACGCGGTCTCGGAGAGGTTGACCTCGGCGGCGATCCGCTGGAGCCGGGCGTCGTCGGGGAAGGCGTCGGAGTCGAGGAGGAGGACTCCGGCCGGGTTCCCGGCGAAGGGGCGGTCGGTGAAGGCGTCGACGATTCGTATCCGCATGGCGCGACGGTAGAAGTCCCGCGAAGCCGCAGGCCAGAGCCAATGCCCGGGAACTGGTGTCCTGTGACAGTGAACCTTGACCGATTGCCACTGAAGTTTGACCGCCTGGAGGCGCTCTACCGGCGGACCGCCGAGATCAGTCCGCCGGGCCGCTCCTCGCGCTGCGGCGGGGTGCTGATCGGGCGGCCGTAGGCGGCAGCGCGCTCGCGCAGGGTGTGGCTGTCGGCCTCCCAGCCGTGCCCGGCCAGCCAGGCCACCGGGTCGTCGGGCATCTCCGAGACCCACATGGACGCCGCAGATCCCGGCACGGCATCCGCGCCGAAGCGCTCGATCACGCCGCGCGAGCCCAATGTCAGCCCCATCCGACTGCCTGCCGCCGACTGCGCGCTGATCCGGGCCAGCAGCAGTTCCACCGCGTCCTCGGGCAGATAGATCAGCAGTCCTTCGGCGATCCACGCGGTCGGCACCGCCGGGTCGTGTCCTGCGGCGGCCAGCGCGGCTGGCCAGTCCTCACGCAGATCCACCGCGACGGTGATCCGCTCGCAGCGTGCGGCGGCCCGCTCCTGGCGCAGCACTGAAGCCTTGAAGTCCAGTGGCGCGGCGGTGTCGACCTCGAACAGCCGGGTGCCCTCGGGCCAGTTGATCCGGAAGGCCCGGCTGTCCATGCCGGCGCCGAGCAGTACGACCTGCCGGACCCCGGACGCGGAGGCATCCTGCAACAGGTCGTCGAGGAACTTCGTCCTGATGACGATGGAGAACGACACAGCCAGCCGGCGGCGGCGCGCGGCCTCGTCATCGGGCAGCGATGGCGAGGAGGGCCATAGGCCGCCGGCGGCGGCGAAGGCCTGTGCCAGCGGGTCGCGGAACAGCGCGTTCTCCCGCTCGGTCTCCAACGCCCGCACCCTGGCCACCCCCACCGCAGTGGCCCACACTCCCGACGGCTGCACCCGCTCCTGCTCATCAGTCACCGCGCCAGACTAGACGGAGCCAGCTGCGCCTTCCGCTGCCGGTATGCCTTCTGGCGGCAGCGCTGTGAGCATGTCCGGCGTTGTTGCTGGCAGGGTCCTGCTGGTAATGGTCCTCCGCAGGTCTCGCAGGGTCTCGTTGATGCGGCTGGGGCTGGTTCGGGTGGCTGGGGTGGTGGTGCGGGCTTCGGTGCCGGCGATGCCACCGGCAATGGAGAGGGCGGGTTCGCGGGAGGCTGCCTGAGCTGTTGGCGACGTGCTCGCTGGCGGCACCGGTCTGAGCATGTCCGGCGTGCTGCTGAGAACATCGGGCCGTCGCAGACGGGGCAGATCCGTGGTCCGGATGGATCAGCCGGGTCTGCCTCGGCCAACCACTTCTCCTCGTGCTTGAGGTAGTTGGCCCGTCGGCAGGCGGATGAACACAGGCGATAACGTTGTCCGGGCTGGATCTTCATGCTCTTGCCGCACTCCCTGCAGGGGGCCTTCTGCACCGGAGCCCGAGGAAGCCGTTTCCGGTATGCCTTCTCGCGGCAGGCCTGGGAACAGCGCAGGGCTTGGCGGCCGATGACGTCGGAGGGCGGTATCTCCCCGTCGCACTCCAGACAGCGCCTCGTTTCCAGGGTGGCCACCAGCGTCTCCGCGTCGCGGCCGGTCGCGGCGGCCAGCCGTGTCCAGCTGGGAAGACCGAGATGCTCGGGAGGTTCGCAGAGGTAAGTCCGGAGGTAGCGGGGCGGAAGATGGTTGGCGTGGGCCAGGCGGACGATGAAGGACCGGATGCCTTCTCCGGACCGGGGCCGGACCTGGAAGGGCAGGACGCGGACGTTCTCGTGGGTCATCGGGAGGACCTGGGCCCGCGGAAGTGAGGCGATTCGGCGGCGACGTCCAGTGGGACGGCCTTCAGCCCGGCTTTGGTGATCTTCTCGGTGCCGTTGAAGATCGCGTCGATCGCGGCTCCGCGGATCTGGTGGGAGAGGGCGCCGATCATGCCGCCGGTGCGGTCGTGCAGGTAGCGGTCCAGTCTCGCCAGGGTGCTGGGCCGGTGCCGCCGCAGGGCGAGGGTCTTCTCCATGGTGGCGACCAGGCCCCGCCACTCAGTGCTGTAAGGGAAGGGGTGGGTGGGGATCAGGGTGAAACGGCCGGCGATCTGGGCTCCGCGGGTGCCGGTCAGCAGGCTGCCGTGCTCGATGTCGATGCCCGCGTAGATGAACGTCGCGGGGATCCGCTCGGAGAAGTACTTGAGGGTGTCGGATGCCTCGGCTCCGTGCCGCGTGTGCAGGGAGATGTTGTGGATCTCGTCCACCAGGATCATGCCGGTGCGGGCATCGGTGCAGACACCGACGACGGACTCGATGAGGTCGGTGATGTTCATGCGGGCCATCACCGGCAGTCCCAGGAACCGGGCGAACTCGGCCGCGATCATGCGGGGTGTCGCGGCGGGCGGGACGGTGATGTAGATGACCGGCTTGCGGTCGGTGGCGATGGGGTGCCGGGCCCGGTCCAGCAGTTCGTGGGACAGACCGAGCTGGGTGATCGCGATGGTCTTCCCGGTGCCGGCGGGGCCGGAGACGATCAGGCCCCGGCGTGCACTGATCGCGTGCCGGTTCAGCATGACCAGGCGACGGCCGGTGGCGACGGTGTGACGGACGACGGAGGTGGCGACCACCAGCAGACGGCCGTGGTGGTCGAGACGCGCTTCGTCGAAGGCCGCCTGCCCGGCCTCACCGAGCGCGTCGTACTGAGCGTCGGTCAGCCGGGGCGGCGGCCCCGGTGGTCCTTCGACGAAGCGGCGCCAGCCGTCGATCGTGGTCAGGTGCCGCTGGGAGTCCTGAGGCAGAGCCGACGATGCCGTCATGAGCGCTTCCAGGGGTCTTCGAGCGGGTCGAACAGTCCGAGCGGGATCACCTCAGCCACCGATTCCTCATGCTCGTCCGCTTCGTCCTCGGGCTCCGCCTGAGCACCGGCAACGGACGCCGGAGTAAGCGGACCTGCGGCTTTCGTGCGGGCCACCACCCGCCGGTCGCGCTTGCCGGAGCCCGGTCCCTGCTCGGACTGCGGGCCGCCATGGGCCCGGGTGAGCAGAGCGGCGACCGCGTCGGCGATCTCCGCCTCGGTGGCGCGGGGCAGCTGGTGGCTGACGTGGTCCCAGGCCAGGTCACCGAAGGGGACCGGTGCCCGGTTCAAATGCTTCCAGGTGGCCGGGACCCACTCGTTGTCCCCGCGGTGGTTGCGTACCCAGATCCGGGAGACGTCGTAGGGGTCGCGGTGGACTTCCCAGAGGCCGTGTTTGGCCCGGACCCCGGAGTTCTGGCGGCGCATCGGCCCCAAGGCCCGGCTGTCGTAGGTGCGGTTCTTGATCCGGATGCCGTAGTCGTTGACCACCCGCCATTCCGCGGGCAGGAGTTCGACGTAGTCGTCGCCGCTGAGCGCGACCGGGACGTAGCCGCAGGCCTCCACCAGGGCGGCGTACTTCTCGTTCGGTGTGAACAGCCGGCCCGGGTGGACCGGATCACGCAGGCCGTCGTGCTTGCGGTTCTGCCACTTCGCGACGATCCACTCATCCAGAAGCTCCTGCAACTCCAGCAGGGACCACACCCGTTCGCGTTCCAGGTGCCGGCCCCGGTGGTCGCTGCTGCGGCCGGTGTAGGTGGGCAGGAACTGGGCGAACAGCGTGGCCACCGAGCCCAGCATCTTCTCGATGTGCCCCTTCTCGAAGGGTGAGCCCTGGTGGGCGGGCTGCACTTCGATCTCCAGGAACCGGCAGGAGGAGATGAAGTTGCGGGAGAGGAAGGCCTTGCCGTGGTCGCAGACGATGATCTCCGGGACGATCACCGGCCGGGCCGCTGCATGGGCCAGCCGCTCGTCCAGGGCCAGGAGCCTGCGGTGCGGCAGGACCGAGCGGGACATCCTGAGCGCGTCCGACCAGCCCGGCCGCAGCAGTTCGGGGGTGACGGTGCGGGCCAGCAGCACGCTGGCGTCCACAGCTTTCGTGGTCGGCCGCAGCACCGCCGCGGTCAGCGTCCTGGTCGCGACGTCGATCATGGCGGTGAGTTCGACTCTGCCCGTGACGCCGTTGTCGAGCAGGACCAGCACGTCCAGCGGGGTGGAGTCGATCTGCATGACCTCGCCCGGCGCGAACACCGGCAGTTCCCCGTGCGGAGTCGTCGCCCCGTGGGCCCTGGACCGGCGGGTCACCGCCGAGCCGGACGTGTGGGTGCCCGACGTCAGCTTCGCCAGCAGCCGGTAGAGCGTCCGCTGCGAGGGAAGCCCAACCCCCTGCCCACCAGGTGTCTCGTTGAGGATCTCGCCGGTCCGCCACAAAATGAACGTCCCCGTGCGGGTCGAGGCGTCCACCGCTTCCTTGATCGCCTGCCGCATCGCGGCCACCACCGCATCGTCGACCTCCCCGAACTCGGCCGTCCTGCGGACCGGCCGGTGATCGGCCAGCCCCAGTACCCCGCGTTCCTGGTAGCGACGCCGCCGGTGGGCGACCGTACTGGCCGAGACCTTGTGCCCGGCGGCAGTCAGCTCAACGGCTTTCGCTCGCTGCCGGGCGGTCAAGGACCGCTCCGGCCCGTACTCGGGCCTCACCGTCGTGCCGGGCTCGGCATCGGGCGGCAGCCCGTGCAGGACCTCCAGGATGTGGCCCTCCCACCACAGAGCCTTCTCCACCTCCCGGGCGGGAAACGTCTCCAGTAGCGAGGCCGCCGGCAACGGCATTCGGACCGGGCTGTCCGTGACCTCGAAGTCGGCTGCCGCGAACAGCGCGAGCAACGGCACGACCCGATACGGCTCTTCGCCGTCCGTCAGCGTCACCGCCTGGGCGGCGACGGCGAGCACTCCGCGGATCCGGCCCTCGAACCGCACCCGGTCACCGACCGCGACCCGTCCCGGCCGCTTCATCCTGCCCATGCCGCCCGCCCTTCGGCCCAGACGAGACTGTCCGCCCCCAGCACCGCGGACCGAAGGTCCGTGCCCAGCCGCCCGGACCACAGTAGATGGAACAGCACCGGCAGGACCTGCAGCCGATCGCCCACACGGCCGGCTCCCGACCACAACGGCAGCGGTTCCTCGAAGACCTCCACCAGCGCGGCCGCCACCCGCTCCGGGCGTCCCGAGCGGGTCCGCCGGTAGCGGGCCAGCCAGCGCATGTTCGTCATGAACACCGGCTCGGGTGTGCCCATCCAGGCAAACTCCCAGCCCACCGCCTCACAGGCCCGACGCGTCGCCGCGAACGCCTCCCCGGTCCGCTCGTCCAGCCGGTCCGCGGACCGGACATCGACCACCCTGGCCCGCCCGTCAGCAAGACGTACGAAGTAGTCAGGCGCATGGCGACGCTGTTCCGGACCGTCCTGCCAGTGCAACCAGAACGGCTGCGAGGCGATCCCGACCACCCTCGGATCACGGTCCAGCAAGATCAGGCAGTCCCGCTCCAGCCACGACTCGTAGCCCACGTGCCCGCTGGTCGTCGCCGCGAAGTACCAGCCAGGGAAGCTCTCCCCACCCTTCGCCCACCGGAACTCACGTACCGGTGGAACGCCCTCGAACCGCGTACCCCACAACCGGCCTAACGGCCCGCGACAACGCTTACCGGACTCAAGAAAGTCCAGCTCAAAGGCCGATAACGCCGGATCACCGTACGCATGAGCCAGTGCCCCCACCACGCCTCCAACCGCAACGGTCAAAGTTCGGTGGCAGGAACGTACCGGTGGTCAAAGTTCAGTGGCAATCGAACGAGATTCGCTGTCACAGGACAACTTGGCCCGGAAAGGCGTTGTCGTTCGGTCAGTTCCGATATATCGTTGAGATATCGCGACCGATCAACGATGGGAGGAACGTCATGTGGCGTTCACCAGGGCACGAACACGAACACCGTGGCGCGCATCGGCACGGTGCGGGCGACTTCGAGGGGCGCCGCGCCGCCTTCGGCCCCTTCGGACCCGGCTTCGGCGGGCCGCCGTTCGGCGGCGGCGGGCCGTGGGGGCGCGGGCGCGGCGGCGGCCCGGGCGGCAGGGCCCGGCGCGGTGATGTGCGCGCGTCGATCCTGGCGCTGCTCAAGGACCGGCCGATGCACGGCTACGAGATGATCCAGGAGATCGCCGAGCGCACCGGCGGCACCTGGAAGCCGAGCCCCGGATCCGTCTACCCGACGCTCCAGATGCTCGAGGACGAGGGCCTGATCGAGAGTGCGAGCGAGGGCGGCAAGAAGCTGTTCACGCTCACCGACGCGGGCCGCGCCGAGGCCGACGCGAGCTCGCAGACGCCGTGGGAAGAGGTCGGCCGGGGGTTCGACCGGGAGGCGGTGCGGGAGATCCAGCAGGCGGGCATCGGGCTGATGGAAGCCTTCGGGCAGGTCTGGCGGACCGGCAGCAAGGAGCAGCGCGAGAAGGCGCTGGAAGTCGTCAACGAGTCGCGCAAGAAGCTCTATCTGATCCTCGCCGACGAGGGCTGAGCCGACGGAGCCGGGCGGCCGGTGCCCCCGCGGGAGCTCCCGCGGGGGCACCGGCGTCCCCGAGACGGCTGCACCCGCCGTCCTCCTCAAGGAGGAGGCGCCCGCCGCCCGTGCCCACCTCTCGTCGGATGCGCGAATGCTTCCCGCCGGGGATGCTCCGACGGCGCGTTCCTGGTGGGGTGGAAGGGTGCAAAGCCGTACATGTGACAGCGGACCGGCCGGCACCGCCTGCGCGGGCCGGTTCAGCACCGAGCTGGCCTCGGCCGCCGCGGGTGCCCGCAGGCGCGCCGTGCGCGACGCCGACCGCCAGATCGACACCGCCCACCTGCTGCACACGCTGCTGGAGACGGACCCCGAGGTGCGGCGGGCGCTGGACGGGAGCGGCGCGGGCACGGTCGTACGGCTGCTCGGCTATCTCGTCCAGCGGACCATCGGCTACGGGCTGCGCTGGAGCGGCACGGCCGAGGACTCCGGCGCGCTGCCCGTCGTCCGGGCGGGCCGGTCGCCGGAGTGGTCGCCGGCCGCTGCCGCCGCGATGGAGGGCGCGGTCGCCCGCGCCCGTGCGCGGGGTGCGGAGCGTGCCGAAGGGGTGGACCTGCTGGCCGAGCTCGCCGCCGACCACGGCTGCCGCGCCGCCGAGGTACTGGGCAGGGCCGGGGTCGACACCGGCCCGCTCGTCGCGCGGCTCGACGCCCTCGCGGACGGCGAGCCGCCGTCTGTCATGAGCGAAAAGGGTGACAGTCCTGTCGGCGGCTGACATGCTGCTCGCATGCAGACGTCTCGGGGGAGGGGCGCCGGACTCGGCCTGGCCGTGGTCTCGGCGCTCGCGTACGGTGGATCGGGTGTCGCGGCCAAGCCGTTGATCCAGGCGGGCCTCGACCCGCTCCACGTCGTATGGCTCAGGGTGGCCGGGGCCGCCCTGGTGCTGCTGCCCGTGGCCTGGCGCCACCGCGCCCTCGTGGCCCGGCGTCCCGCGCTGCTCGTCGGCTTCGGCCTGCTGGGTGTCGCCGGCGTCCAGGCGTGCTACTTCGCGGCGATCTCCCGCATTCCCGTGGGCGTCGCGCTGCTCATCGAATACCTCGGTCCCGCGCTGCTGCTCGGCTGGGTGCGCTTCGTCCAGCGGCGCCCGGTGAGCCGGGCCGCCGCCGTGGGCGTCGTGCTCGCCGTGGGCGGCCTCGCCTGTGTGGTGGAGGTGTGGTCGGGGATGGGCTTCGACGCGGTCGGCCTCGTCTTCGCGCTCGGTGCCGCCTGCTGCCAGGTCGGCTATTTCGTGCTGGCGGACCACGGCTCCGGCGGCGACCGGCCCGCCGACCCGGTCGGCGTCATCGCCCACGGCCTCCTCGTCGGCGCCGTCGTCGTGACCGTCGTCGCGCGCCCCTGGGGCATGGACTGGGCGCTGCTGGCCCGGTCGGCGGACATGAACGGGAGCCGGGTGCCCGCCGTGCTGCTGCTCGCCTGGATCGTGCTGATCGCCACCGTCGCCGCCTACCTCACCGGCGTGCTCGCCGTGCGGCGGCTGTCGCCCCAGGTGGCCGGGGTGGTCGCGTGCCTGGAGGCCGTCGTCGCCATCGTGCTGGCCTGGGTGCTGCTGGGCGAGAGGCTCTCCCTGCCGCAGACCGTCGGCGGGGCCGTGGTGCTGCTGGGCGCCTTCATCGCGCAGAGCTCGACGCCCAAGGCGGCCGCGCCGGAGCCGGTGGCCCGTGGCGAGGGCGTCTCCGCCACCGCCGAAAGGGAGTTGTCCGGCGGGTCCAGGCCCGCATAGGGTGCCGATCATGCCGATGACTGTTCTGCCGCCTCCCGCCGCGTAGGGCCTGTCCGGCCTCTTCGCCGGTCTGCGGGCCGTCTGCCCCCCGAGTGCCCCCACGGGCTGAATTGCGCATCCACATCAGCCAATTCCTGCCTGTCGGGCGGATTGCGGGCACCGCCGCGCAGCGGTGGTGCGCAGACGACACCAACCGCAGAACCGACCACAAGACCCGCTGGACAGGCCCTCGCGCGGGTGGCCGCTCCCGGAGGACCGGGCCCGGGGTGTCATCACCCCCGGGCGGATCGCCGCTGCCCGCACAGGGACCACGCGATCACCTCTTGTCTTCTGCGGGAGAACCAGTCATGCAATCCGTCCGTTCCGCTCTTCCGTCATGCCCTTCCTCGGGTGCGGCACCCCGTCCCGCCGGGCGGCTTCCCGTCGGCCGGGGGCTCCTCTACGTCGCCTTCGCGGCCACCTCCTGGGGGACCACGGGCCCCTGCGCCGACCTGATCATGCGCGGCAGCGGGCTCGGGCCCATCGCGCTCACCTTCTGGCGCACGGCCGGCGGTCTCGTACTCCTGCTGGCTGTCCGGGTGTTGATGCCGCGCCGTACGGCAGCGGCGGGGACGCGCCCCGCCCGGCCGTACGAACCGCTGCCGAGCCGGTGCGTGCGGCTGTTCGTCACCGGTGCCGGGCTCACCGTCTTCCAGGCCGCCTACTTCGCGGCGGTGGCGGCGACCGGTGTCACCGTCGGCACCGTGGTCACGCTGGGCGCCGCGCCGGTGCTCGCCGCCCTGGGCGGGCGGCTGTTCATGGGGGAACGGCTCGGCGCGGCCGGCCGGTCGGCGGTGTCCGGCGTCTTCGCCGGGCTGGCCGTGCTGATGCTCGGCAACGGCGGTACGGGCGCGGTGCGCCCCGCCGGCGTGGGGCTGGCGCTGCTCTCGGCCGCCGGTTACGCCGTCGTCACCGTCCACGGCCGTCATGTGGGGCGCGCCGGGCGTGCCTCGGATCCGTTCACCACGACGCTGACGTCCTTCGCGGTGAGCGCGGTGTGCCTGCTGCCGCTCGCGGCCGCGGAGGGCCTGTGGCCGCACACCCGTGAGCTGGGCCGCACGCTGGCGATGACGGCGTATCTGGTGAGCGTGCCGACCGCGCTCGCCTACGCGCTGTTCTTCGCGGGCCTCGCCGTCGTACGGGCCACCACCGTCACCGTGGTCACCCTCCTGGAGCCGGTCACGGCCGCCGTCATCGCGGTGCTGCTGCTCGGTGAACGGCTGACCGCCGCGACCGCGCTGGGCACGGCGGTGCTGCTGTGCGCGGTGGCGGGGCTGGCCGTCGCGGAGACGCGCGCGCCGGTGGTGCCCGAACCGGTGGTTCCGGTCAGAGCGCGGTGACGTAGGCGGGCACCGGTATGCCCGGGGCCAGGTCGTCGGCCGGTACCGGCGTGCCGTAGGTGGTGGTCACGGGGACGACGCCGCTCCAGTACGGGAGGGCCAGGTCCTCCGCGTCGTCCGCCGGGCCGGCGGAGCGGATCTTCGCGGACACCTCTGTGAGGTCGATGCGCAGGACGGCCGTCGCGGCGAGCTCCTTGGCCGTCGGCGGGCGGGAGTCCGCGGCCCGGCCGGGCACGACCTGGTTCACAAGGGCGTCGAGGGCGGCGCGGAGCTCGCCCTCCTCGGTCACCTGCCGCGCCGTGCCGTGCACCACGACCGAGCGGTAGTTGAGCGAGTGGTGGAAGGCGGAGCGGGCCAGGACCAGGCCGTCGAGGTGGGTGACGGTCAGGCAGACCGGCATGCCGGCGTCCTCCTCCCGGCTCGCGTCCCGCATGGGGCGCGAGCCGGTGGAGCCGTGCACGTAGAGGCGGTCGCCGATCCGCCCGTAGAGCGTCGGCAGGACCGCGGGGGCGCCGTCGCGCAGGAAGCCGAGGTGGCAGACGCTCCCCGCGTCGAGGATCGCGTGGACCTGCTCCCGGTCGTAGGAGGCGCGGTCGCGGTAGCGGGTCGGCGTGGTCCGCTCGGTGGGCTCGTACGAGCTCCGGCCGTGCGGGGCGGACGCGCTGGAAAGGGGGGACAGGGCGGACGGGGCGGAAGTGCCAGGTGTGGCGGCTGCGGCGGACATGGCGGGGTCGACGGGAATTGCCATGGCGAACTCCATTGCACTAGTGCATACTGGGCTTTGTGCTAGGAGAGTATCGGATCGAAGGACGCCGCGCAGCGGACATCTCCACGAGCGTGGAGCGGGCCGTGGGCGCCGGGCTGCTCGCGCCCGGTGAACTGCTCCCGCCCATCCGGGAGTTGGCCGTGCAGCTGGACGTCAACCCCAATACGGTCGGGGCCGCCTACCGCATCCTGCGCGACCGGGGCGTGATCGAGACGGCCGGCCGCCGGGGCAGCCGGGTGCGCCACCGCCCGGCCAGCACCTCGCGCGAGCTGATCCGCGTGGAGGCGCCCGAAGGCGCGCGGGACGTCTCCACGGGCAACCCCGACCCCGCGCTCCTGCCCCCGCTCGCCGCCGCGCTCGCCGCCGCGGCGGCCCGCAGCGCCGAGCGCCCGGTGCTCTACGGCGAGCCCGCGGTGGACACCGAGCTGGAGCGCATGGCGCGCGACGCCTTCACCGCCGACGGGGTGCCCGAGGGGCCGGTCGCGGTGACCTCGGGCGCGCTCGACGCCATGGAGCGCGCGCTCGTCGCGCACCTGCGGCCCGGTGACGCCGTCGCCGTCGAGGACCCTGGCTGGGGCAGCCTGCTCGACCTCGTCCCGGCCCTCGGGCTGCGGCCCGTCCCCGTGCGCGTCGACGACGACGGCCCGCTGCCCGATGACACCGACCGCGCGCTGCGCCAGGGAGCGCGGGCCCTGGTCGTCACCGACCGGGCGCAGAATCCCACGGGTGCGGCGATCGGCGCGGCACGCGCGCGTGAGTTGCGCGCCGTCCTCGCGGACCACCCGGGGGTCCTGCTGATCGAGGACGACCACGGCCACGGCATCGTCGACCTGCCCCTGTGCCCGCTGGCCGGTGCCACCGACCACTGGGTCGTCGTCCGCTCGGCCGCCAAGGCGTACGGCCCGGACCTGCGGCTCGCGGTGCTCACCGGTGACGCCGTCACCGTGGACCGGATGCGCGGGCGGCAGCGCCTCGGCCCCGGCTGGGTCAGCCATCTCCTCCAGGACGCCGTGGCGCATCTGACGCGGAGCGGCGCGGTGGACCCGGCGGCGGTCGCCGCGTCGTACGGGCGGCGCAGGGAGGCGCTCGTCGCGGCGCTGCGCGAGCGCGGGGTCACGGCGTACGGGCGGAGCGGGATGAACGTCTGGCTGCCGGTGCCCGACGAGACGGCGGCGGTGGCGCGCCTGCTGCACGCGGGCTGGGCGGTGGCGCCAGGCGCCCGCTTCCGGCTCGCGTCGCCCCCGGCCGTGCGGCTGACCGTCTCCCCGCTGGCCATGGACGACATAGGGCCGGTCGCGGACTGATCGCCTTCGTCGTCTACCGGCTGAACGACACCGGGCAGTTCCAGGGCGACCTGTGGAACATCTACGAATACACCAGCACCCAGCGGCAGAT
>NZ_JBFBBD010000080.1:0-31534 GCF_040689515.1 Streptomyces sp. NPDC051173 | reverse complement strand
CAGGCTCCGGAGATTCCCCTGGTGTCGAACGTGACGGGTGAGCTCGCGGCCGCGGAGCTGGTGTGCTCGGCGGATTACTGGGTGCGGCACGTCCGCGAGACCGTCCGCTTCGCCGACGGCGTCAAGGCCCTGGCTGCCGAGGGTGCTTCGGTCTTCCTGGAGCTGGGGCCGGACGGTGTGCTGACGGCCATGGCCCAGCACAGCCTCGACGGCACTCCGGTGGCCGTGTCCGCGCTGCGCAAGGACCGCCCCGAGGAGACGGCCCTGCTGACCGCGCTCGCGCGCCTCCACGTGGCCGGTGTCGAGGCCGACTGGGCCAGGCTCTTCGACGGTACCGGTGCCCGCCGCGTCGACCTGCCCACCTACCCCTTCCAGCACGAGCGCTACTGGCCCAGGCCCGCCGCGCTCACCGGGGACGTGACGGGCGCGGGCCTCGCGTCGGCGGAGCACCCGCTGCTGGGCGCGATGCTCGCTCTCGCGGAGTCCGGTGAGGTGGTGTTCACCGGCAGGCTCTCGCTGGAGACCCACCCGTGGCTCGTCGACCACGCCATCGGCGGGAACGTCCTCTTCCCGGCCACCGGCTTCCTGGAACTGGCCCTGCGCGCCGGGGACCAGGTCGGGTGCGACCGGATCGAGGAGTTCGTCCTCCTCACCCCCCTGGTGCTGCCGGACAAGGGCGCCTCGCTCGTCCAGGTGCTGGTCGGAGCGCCCGACGAGGCGGGCGCGCGGACGATCTCCGTGCACTCGCGCCCTGACGGCGCGCCCGACGGGCAGTGGATCCAGCACGCCAACGGCACGCTGACCAACGGGGAGCGGACCGTGTCCTTCGGCCCGGAGGCCTGGCCGCCGCGGGACACCGTGGCCGTCGACCTGGAGGGCTTCTACGACGGGACCGGGTACGGTCCCGCGTTCCAGGGTCTGCGCTCGGTCCGGCAGCGCGAGGACGAGGTCTTCCTCGAAGCCGCGCTGCCCGACGACGCCTCGGGTGAGGCCGGGGCCTTCGGGATCCACCCGGCGCTGCTGGACGCGGTGTTGCAGGCGCACAGAATGGCCGGTGTCGGCGAGGACGACCAGCTCCTCATGCCGTTCGCCTGGCAGGGGGTGTCGCTGCACGCCGGCGGTGCCCCGATCGTCCGGGCCCGCGTGACGAAGACCGGCGACGACCGCGTGTCCATCGCGGCCGTCGACGTCGAAGGCGCGCCCGTGCTGTCGGCGGAGGGCCTGATCCTCCGTGGCATGTCGGCCGCTGCGGCGGCGCCGCGCGGCGCGGAGTACGACCCGCTGTTGTCGCTGGACTGGGTGCCCGCGCCCGAGACTCCGGCCGCCGAGGTCCGGTGCGTGACCCTGGGCGCCGACCGGCTCGGCACGGGCGCGCCGGTCGCCTCCCTGAGCGACCTCACGGGTGACGAGGACCTGGTGCTGGCCCCCGTGTCCGGCACGGGTGACGGCGTGCCCGCCTCCGTGCACGAGCTGACGGCCCGCGTCCTGGGCCTGGTCCAGGAGTGGGCCGCCGGGCAGCAGCCCGCCGGATCGCGTCTGGTGTTCGTCACGGGCGGGGCCGTCGCGGCCGACGAGAAGGACACTGTCCGGGATCCGGCCGCGGCCGCGGTGTGGGGTCTGGTGCGGTCGGCGCAGTCGGAGCATCCGGGCATGTTCGTCCTGGTGGACGCCGAGGCCGGGGACCTGCCGGCCGTGCTCCCGGCCCTGCCGGGGCTCCTGGCCGCCGGGGACGACCAGTTCGTGGCGCGCGAGGGCGCGGTCCGGGTGCCCCGGCTGGCCCAACTGGGCAGCGGTGCGGGGCTGCTGCCGCCCACCGGAGTGCCGTGGCGGCTGGACCCCGGGGCCAAGAGCGGCCCGGACGACCTGCTGCTCGCGCCCTGCCCGGAGATCCTGGAGCCGCTCGCACCCGGACAGGTGCGCCTCGCGGTCCAGGCCGCCGGTGTGAACTTCCGTGACGTCCTCAACTCCTTGGGGATGTATCCGGGCGAGGCCGGGAAGCTGGGTGCAGAGGCGGCCGGTGTGGTCACCGAAACCGGGCCCGGGGTGTCGGGGCTGCGTCCGGGTGACCGGGTGATGGGCCTGGTGTTCGGCGGTTTCGGCCCGGTGGCCGTGGCCGAGGAGCAGCACCTCGTCAGGATCCCCGACGGCTGGTCGCCGGCCCGGGCGGCGTCGGTGCCGCTGGTCTTCCTGACCGCCCTCTATGCCTTGAAGGACCTCGGGGGCCTGAAGCCCGGCGAGCGGATCCTCGTGCACGCCGGGGCCGGCGGCGTGGGCATGGCGGCGATCCAGCTGGCGAAGCACCTGGGCGCCGAGGTGTTCGCCACGGCGAGCGAGGGCAAGTGGGACACCCTGCGCGAGCTGGGCGTGGCCGACGACCACATCGCCTCGTCCCGCACCCTCGACTTCGAGCAGCGGTTCCTTGAGGTCACAGACGGCCGTGGCGTGGATGTCGTGCTCAACGCCCTGGCCGGGGAGTACGTGGACGCCTCGCTGCGGCTGACCGCTCCCGGCGGCCGGTTCCTGGAGATGGGCAAGACCGACATCCGCGAGCCCGAGTCGGTTGCCGGTGCGCACTACCGTGCCTTCGATCTCGCGGAGGCGGGTCCGGAGCGGACCCAGGAGATGCTGCTGGAACTGCTGGAGCTGTTCGCCGCCGACGTGCTGCGCCCGCTGCCGGTCGCGACGTGGGACGTGCGGCGGGCTCCGGAGGCCTTCCGCCACATGAGCCGGGCCCGGCACATCGGGAAGATCGTGCTGACCATGCCGCAGGGCTGGGCGCCGGAGGGCACCGTACTGATCACCGGCGGCACCGGCGGCCTGGCCCGGGAACTCGCCCGGCACCTGGTGACGCGGCGGGGCGTGAGGCACCTGCTGCTGGCCGGCCGGAGCGGCCCGGACGCGCCCGGCGCGGCCGAGCTGCGCGACGAACTGACCGGTCTCGGAGCCGAGGTGACCCTCGCCGCGTGCGACGTGGCCGACCGGGAAGCGGTGGCCGGGCTGGTGGCCGGTGTCCCGGTGGAGCATCCGCTGACGGCCGTCATCCACACGGCCGGCGTTCTCGACGACGGTGTGGTCACCTCGCTGACTCCCGAGCGGCTGTCCGGTGTGCTGCGGCCCAAGGCGGACGGTGCCTGGCACCTGCACGAAGCCACCGCTCACCTCGACCTGGCCGCCTTCGTCATGTTCTCCTCCATCTCGGGCGTGACCGGCACACCCGGCCAGGGCAACTACGCCGCCGGCAACGTCTTCCTCGACGCGCTCGCCCGGTACCGTGCGGCGAAGGGCCTGCCCGCCCAGTCCCTGTCGTGGGGCGCGTGGGCCCAGGGCAGCGGGATGACCGCCGCGCTGTCCGAGGCGGACATGCGGCGCATCTCCTCGTACGGGGCCTCGCCCCTCTCCGTCGAGCAGGGGCTGGCCCTCTTCGACGCGGCGCAGGAGTGCGACGCGGCTCACCTCGTCGCGCTCGGCCGGGCCGCCGGGCCGGTACGGGCCACGGGCCCCGTGCCGCCCGTACTGCGCGGCCTGGTCAAGACCGGCCGCCGCGCCGCCGCGGCCACCGCCACCGGAGGGGACGCGGCCGGGCAGTTCGTCCGGCAACTGGCGGAGCTGGGCGAGGGCGAGCGCACCCGCCTCGTGACCGACCTGGTGCGGGCCGAGGCCGCGGCCGTGCTCGGACACGCGTCGGCCCAGGACGTCGAGGTCCACCGGGACTTCTTCGAGCTGGGCTTCGACTCCCTGACCGCGGTCGAGCTCCGCAACCGGATCGCCGCGGCCACCGGGCTGCAACTGCCCGCGACCGTCGTCTTCGACAACAGGACCCCCGAGAACCTCGCCACGTGGCTGCACAGCGAACTCGCCGTGCAGCCGGGCCCGGACGGTGCCTCCTCCGGTGCGGGGCGCGGCGGCCCGGCCGCCGGGCAGGAGGTCGACTCGCTGGAGCGGATGTTCCTCGCCGCCGTGGACAGCGGCAGACTCCTGGAGGCCCGGCGCATGGTGACGGCGCTGGGGGCCATCCGCCCGACCTTCGAGAACACGGCCGAGCTGGAGGACCTGCCGCTGCCCACCACGCTCGCCGAGGGCCCCGGCAAGCCCCGGCTGATCTGTGTCAGCACGCCCACCGCCAACGGCGGCGTCCACGAATACGCGAGGTTCGCCGCGCCCTTCCGCGGCCTGCGGCACGTCTCCGCCCTGCCGCTGGCGGGGTTCGCCGCGGGGGAGCGGTTGCCGGCCACGGCCGCGAGTGCGACCAGGGTCATCGCGGAGAGCGCGCTGCGCGCGAGCGACGGCGAGCCCTTCGTCCTGGCCGGACACTCCTCCGGCGGAGCGTTCGCCTACGCGGCCGCGGGCCTGCTGGAGAACACGTGGGGTATCAAGCCCACCGCCGTGGTGCTGCTGGACACCCTCAGCATCCGGCACGAGAGCACCGAGGACATCGACTACCTCGGCCTGATGCGGCGGTTCTTCTCCGTCGACGAGGTCTCCCCGGTGCGGATGACCAACTCCAGGCTGTCCGCGATGGGTTGGTGGATGACCCTGCTGAAGGGGATCGAGGCGCAGCCCACGACCGCCCCCGTGCTGACCGTCCAGGCGGTGCGGCAGGCCGACGGCGTCGCGCCCTCCGGGGCCGGGTCCGACGGGCCGGGCGGCGCGGAGCAGCGCCCCCTGGTCCCGTCGGCCTTCGTCCGCACGGTCGACGCCGACCACTTCTCCATGGTCAAGGCGGACGCCGAGGCGACCGCGGAGATCGTGGAGAGCTGGCTCGGCTCCATCGGCGGGGCGTGAGGCGCCGTCATCCCTTCCCGTACCACGTTCCAACGAGTTACCAGTTCCGAATCATGTGTGAAAGGCAGGACCGGCATGACCGCTTCCTCCCGAGAGCTGCCCACCCTCGGCCTCGAGCCGCCCGAGTTCCTCCGGGTGAGCCCACTGCTGCGCGAACTGCAGGAGCAGGGGCCGATCTGCAAGGTGCGCACTCCCGCGGGTGACGAAGGGTGGCTGGTGACCCGGCACGCCGAGCTCAAGGAGCTGCTGCACGACGAGCGCTTCGGCCGCTCGCACCCCGACCCGGCCAACGCGGCGCGGTACGTCAGGAACCCGTTCCTGGACCTGATGATCACCGACACCGACGCCGAGGCCGGCCGCCGGACGCATACCGAGACCCGCCGCCTGCTCACACCGATGTTCTCCGCGCGGCGCGTGCGCGAGATGGCGCCCAGGGTCGAGGCCATCGTGGAGGCCGCGCTGGACGACTTCATCGCCCAGGGTGCGCCCGGCGACCTGCACGGCGGCCTCTCCACACCCGTCGCCCTCACGGTGCTCTGCGACATCATCGGCATATCTCCGCACAGCCGCGGGGAGTTGATGGCGCTGCTGGGCCGCATGGCCCTGCTGGACAGCCGCGAGAGCGTGGAACGCGGGCAGCGCGACCTCTTCGCGTTCGTCGAGGGACTGGTCGCGCAGAAGCGCGCCGAGCCCGGCGAGGACATCATGACCCGCCTCTCCGAGGGCGGGCTCCCCGAAGCACGCGTGGCGCCGTTGGCGGTGGGCCTGCTGTTCGCCGGGCTGGACAGCGTCGTCACGATCATGGACCACGGGGTGGTGCTCCTGGCCGGCCATCCGGAACAGCGCGCGGCGGCCCTGGCCGACCAGGCCTCCATGGTCCACGCCGTGGAGGAAGTGCTGCGTGCGGCCAAGGCCGGCGGGTCGATCCTGCCGCGCTACGCCACCGAGGACGTCGAGACCGGGGGAGTGACGATCCGGGCCGGTGACCTGATCCTCTTCGACTACAGCCTGCCCAACTTCGACGAGCGGGCCTTCGACGGACCGGAGCGGTTCGACATCACCAGGGCCCCCAACCCGCACCTGACCTTCGCCCACGGCATCTGGCACTGCATCGGCGCCCCCCTGGCGCGCATCGAACTGAACACCCTGTTCACCAAGCTGTTCACCCGACTGCCCGATCTGCGCCTGGCACTTCCGGCGGACGACCTGCGGCTGCTGGAGGGCCAGCTGTCCGGCGGCTTCACCAAGCTGCCGGTGACCTGGTAGCTCCCTGCCAGCTCTCTGCCAGTTCCCTCCAGGCCCCCGCTCCACCGACGCCCGTACGCACGGTCCCGCCCTCGCCACGCGAGGGGGCCGCGCGTACGGGCGTCGTGCTCTACGGAATCCCGGAGTCGCCCTTGAGCAGGATGGCACTTGATAACGGGTCACACGTGAGTGTCGACGCTCTGTGCCCCAGAACCGGCATTCCACGAGGAGTTGGCGTCCTGATGTCGAACGAGGCCAAGCTGCGCGAGTACCTCAAGCGCGCTATCGCAGACCTCCACGAGACTCGCCAGCAGCTGGGCGAGTCGGAGTACCAGCAGCGCGAGCCCATCGCGATCGTCTCCATGGCCTGCCGGTTCCCCGGCGGAGTCCGCTCGCCGGAGGAGCTGTGGGAGCTGCTGCGCGGCGGCGGCGACGCGATCTCCGCGTTCCCCGGGAACCGCGGCTGGGACCTCGACGGACTCTACGACCCCGACCCGGAGCATCCGGGCACCGCTTACGCCCGCGAGGGCGGATTCCTCCACGACGCGGGCGAGTTCGACCCCGGCTTCTTCGGGATCTCCCCCCGCGAGGCCCTCGCCATGGACCCCCAGCAGCGGCTGCTGCTGGAGACCGCGTGGGAAGCCGTCGAACGGGCGGGCATCGACCCGGAATCGCTCGCGGGCAGCAGCACCGGCGTGTTCGTCGGCACCGGCCACAGCGGGTACGACGCGGCGGGCAGCCGACGGCCGGACGAGGTCGGCGGCCACCTGCTCACCGGCAACGTCATCAGCATCGCCTCGGGCCGTATCTCCTACGTACTCGGTCTCGAAGGCCCCGCCCTGACCGTGGACACGGCGTGCTCCTCGTCGCTGGTCTCCCTCCACCTGGCGGCGCAGGCGCTGCGGCGGGGCGAGTGCTCCCTCGCCCTCGTGGGCGGCGCGACCGTGATGTCCACCCCGCAGATGTTCGTGGAGTTCTCCCGGCAGCGCGGGCTGGCCCCCGACGGCCGCTGCAAGCCGTTCGCGGCGGCCGCCGACGGCACCGGCTGGAGCGAGGGCGTCGGGCTGCTGCTCGTCGAGCGGCTCTCCGACGCCGAGCGCAACGGCCACCCCGTCCTCGCGGTGCTGAAGGGCTCGGCGGTCAACCAGGACGGCGCGTCCAACGGCCTGACCGCCCCCAACGGCCCGTCCCAGCAGCGGGTGATCCGCCAGGCGCTGGCGAGCGCCGGACTGTCGGCCCCCGACGTCGACGCCGTCGAGGCCCACGGCACCGGCACCAGGCTCGGCGACCCCATCGAGGCCCAGGCGCTGCTCGCCACGTACGGACAGCAGCGCCCCGCCGACCGGCCCGTGCTGATCGGCTCCATGAAGTCCAACATCGGGCACACCCAGGCCGCCGCCGGTGTCGCCGGCGTCATCAAGATGGTCCTGGCGATGCGGCACGGAGAGCTGCCCGGGACCCTGCACCTGGACGCGCCCACCCCGCACGCCGACTGGAGCGAGGGCGAGGCCCGGGTCCTCACGGACACCGAGCCCTGGCCCACGGCGGACCGCCCGCGCCGCGCCGCCGTCTCCTCCTTCGGCATCAGCGGCACCAACGCCCACGTCATCCTGGAACAGGCGCCCCCGCGCGAGACCGAGCCGGCACCCGCCCCGGCCTCCCGGCCCGGCGCGCTGCCCTGGATCCTGTCCGCGCGCACCGGCGAGGCCCTGCGGGCCCAGGCCGCGCGGCTCGGCCGCCACGTGCGCGCCCACGCCGACCTCGAACCGGCCGCCGTCGCCCACTCCCTCGTGGCCACCAGGCCCCTCATGGAACACCGCGCCGCCGTCGTCGCGGGCGACCGGGACGCGTTCCTCCGCGGCCTGGACGCCCTCGCCGAAGGCCGTACCACTGCGGGCCTGGTGACCGGCGTCGCCGCCAAGGCGACCACCGCATACCTCTTCACCGGCCAGGGCTCCCAGCGGCCGGGCGTGGGACGCGAACTGTACGGAGCCCACCCCGAGTTCGCCAAGGCCTTCGACGCGGCGTGCGCCGAGCTCGACCCGCACCTGGAACACCCCGTCCGCGACGTCGCCTTCGCCGAGGAAGGCACGGACGAGGCCGCCCTGCTCGACCGGACCGCCTACACCCAGGCCGTGCTCTTCGCCTTCGAGACCGCCTTGTTCCGGCTCGTCGAATCCTGGGGCGCGGCACCGCAGTTCGTCGCCGGCCACTCCATCGGCGAGCTCGCCGCCGCCCACGTGGCCGGCGTCCTCTCCCTCCAGGACGCCGCACGGCTCGTCGCCGCCCGCGGCACCCTCATGCAGGCGCTGCCCGAGGGCGGTGCCATGGTGGCGGTCCAGGCCACCGAGGACGAGATCCGCGGCTCCCTCGCCGGCCACGAGGACCACGCCGCCCTCGCCGCCGTCAACGGACCCGATTCCGTGGTCGTCTCGGGCGACGAGGAGGCCGTCTCCCTGATCGCCGCCCACTGGGAGGCGCAGGGACGCCGCACCAAGCGGCTCCGTGTGAGCCACGCCTTCCACTCCCCGCGCATGGACGGCATGCTGGAGGACTTCCGGCGCGTCGCCGAGGACCTGGAGTTCCACGCCCCCCGCATCCCCGTGGTGTCCACGGTCACCGGCGCGCGCGCCACCGACGAGGAACTGTGCTCGCCCGCGTACTGGGTCCGGCAGGTCCGCGAGACCGTCCGCTTCTGCGCCGCAGTGCGCACCCTGGAGGCCGAGGGCGTCACCGCGTTCGTGGAGATCGGCCCCGGCGCCGTGCTCACCCCCATGGCCGACGACTCGCTCACCACCGCTGAACGGCCCGTCCTCGTCCCCCTCCTGCGCACCGGGCGCCCCGAGGCACAGGCCCTCGCCGAGGGCATCGCCACCGCCTCCGCGCACGGCACCCACGTCGACTGGACCGCCTGCCTCGGCACGCTCGGCGCCGCGCCCGTCGACCTGCCGACCTACGCCTTCCAGCGCCAGTGGTACTGGCTGGACGCGGCCGGGCCCGCCGACGGGGAACCGGCCGCCGCCGAAGCCGGCGAGGCCGGATTCTGGGAGGCCGTGGAACGCGAGGACCTGGAAGGGCTGTCGGCCGTCCTGGCCCTCGACGGCAACGAGGCCGGCTCGCTCGGCAGCCTCCTGCCCACGCTCTCGTCATGGCGCAAGCAGCGCAAGTCCCAGGCCCTGGCCGACAGCTGGAGCTACCGGGTGCACTGGGCCCCCCTCACCTCCTCCACCGGCCCCGCCGCCGGCGGAAGCTGGCTCGTCGCCCTGCCCGACGGCGCCGACGACGACCCGTGGACCACCCGGCTCCTCGACGCCCTCCGCGACCGGGGACTGCGCACCGAACTCCTCGTGGTGCCCGCCACCGGCGACCCGGCCGAACCCCTCGCCCGGCCCGACGGCCCCGTCGACGGCGTGCTCTCCCTGCTGGCCCTCGACGAACGACCGCACCCGGACCTGACCTCCGTGCCCCGCGGCCTGGCCGCCACCACCGCCCTGCTGCGCACCCTGGAGACCGCCGGGATCCGGGCCCCGCTGTGGTGCGCGACCCGCGGCGCCGTCGCCGTGGACGAGCGCGACCCGCTCACCAGCCCCACGCAGGCACAGGTGTGGGGATTCGGCCGCGTGGCCGCGCTGGAGTCCCCGCAGAACTGGGGCGGACTCGTCGACCTCCCCGAGGACCTGGACGGACGGGCCGTCTCCGCGCTCCTCGGCGTGCTCGGCGCACGGGAGGACCAGGTCGCGATCCGGCCCGCCGGAACCTTCGCCCGCCGACTGGCACGGATCACACCCGGCGGCAGCACCGGCACCGAGTGGAGCACCCACGGCACGGTTCTGATCACCGGCGGCACCGGCGCCCTCGGCACACAGGTCGCGCACTGGCTCGCCGACGCCGGTGCGGAGCACCTGGTGCTCACCAGCCGGCGCGGCCCCCAGGCCCCCGGCGCGCGGGAACTGGCGGACGCGCTCACCGAGCGCGGCACCCGGGTCACCGTCGTCGCCTGCGACGCCGCCGACCGGGACGCCCTGGCCGCCGTCCTCGCGGACATCCCGGCGGACCTGCCCCTGACCGGCGTCGTGCACACCGCCGGCGTCATGGACGCCGGCATGCTGGAGGCGCTCACCCCCGAGCGCTTCGACACCGTCCTGCGCCCCAAGGCCGCCGCCGCCCAGCACCTGCACGAGCTCACCCGGGACCTCGACCTGGAGACGTTCATCCTGTTCTCCTCGGTCGTCGGCGTCCTGGGCAACGCCGGCCAGGCCAACTACGGCGCCGCCAACGCCTTCCTCGACGCCCTCGCCGCGCACCGGCGCGGGCAAGGGCTGCCGGCCACCTCCGTGGCCTGGGGCCCCTGGGCGGACCTCGGCATGGCGTCGGACAAGGGCGTGGCCGGCCGGGCCAGCCGCGACGGACTGGTCTCCATGGCCCCGGCCCCCGCCCTCGCCGCCCTCCGCCAGGCCCTGGCCCAGGGCGCGGCGAACGTGACCGTGGCCGACGTGGACTGGACGGCGTACGCCCCCGCCCTCACCGCCGTCCGCCCCAGCCCCCTCCTCGCCGACCTGCCCGACGCACGCCACGCCCTCGCCGCCGGCACCGGCCCGCGCGAGGCCCGCTCCCCGCTGCGCGACCGGATCGGCGCGCTGTCCGCCACCGAGCAGCGGCAGGACCTCCTGCACGTGGTCCGGGAAGAGACCGCGAAGGCCCTCGGGCACGCCTCACCGGAGACCGTCGACGTCCAACGGGCCTTCCGGACCCTGGGCTTCGACTCGCTGATGGCCGTCGAACTGCGCAACCGCCTGTCCGCGGTGACAGGCCTGCGCCTGCCCGCCACCCTGCTCTTCGACCACCCCACCCCCACCGCCGTCGCCGCGTACCTGCGCTCCGAGATCCTGGGCACCGCCGGACCCGGAGCCGTCGTGGAACGGACGGCCGCCGTCCTCGACGAGCCCGTCGCGATCGTGGGCATGGCCTGCCGGTTCCCCGGCGGGGTGAGCTCACCGGAGGCCCTCTGGCAGCTGCTGGCCGACGGCGGGGACGCCATCGCCGGCCTCCCCGGAGACCGGGGCTGGGACCTCGGCCGCCTCTACCACCCCGACCCCGACAACCCGGGCACGACCTACGCCCGCGGGGGCGGCTTCCTCGACGGCGTCGGGGACTTCGACGCGGACTTCTTCGGCATCTCGCCGCGCGAGGCCCTCGCCATGGACCCCCAGCAGCGGCTCCTGCTGGAGACCAGCTGGGAGGTCCTCGAACGGGCCGGCATCTCCCCGGAATCCCTGCGGGGCAGCAGCACCGGTGTCTTCGCCGGCACCAACACCCAGGACTACCGCACGGTCCTGGACGCGGCACAGGACGAGGTCGCGGGCCACGCGCTCACCGGTAACTCGATGAGCGTGGTCTCCGGCCGGGTGTCGTACACCTTCGGCTTCGAGGGGCCTGCGGTCACCGTGGACACGGCCTGCTCGTCGTCCCTGGTGGCGCTGCACCTGGCGGTGCAGTCGCTGCGCTCGGGAGAGTGCTCGCTGGCGCTCGCGGGCGGCGTGACGGTGATGGCCACCCCGTCCTCCTTCGTGGAGTTCGCCCGCCAGCGCGGGCTGGCCCCCGACGGGCGCTGCAAGCCGTTCGCGGCGGCCGCCGACGGCACCGGCTGGAGCGAGGGCGTCGGACTGCTGCTCGTCGAGCGGCTCTCGGACGCCCGGCGCAACGGCCATCAGGTGCTCGCGGTCGTGCGCGGCTCGGCGGTCAATCAGGACGGCGCCTCCAACGGCCTGTCCGCCCCCAACGGCCCCTCCCAGCAACGCGTCATCCGCCAGGCCCTCGCCAACGCCGGGGTGGCCGCCTCCGACGTCGACGTCGTCGAGGCGCACGGCACGGGCACGACCCTGGGCGACCCCATCGAGGCCCAGGCGCTGATCGCCACGTACGGGCAGGAGCGGCCGGAAGGCCGGCCGCTGCTGCTGGGCACGGTGAAGTCGAACATCGGCCACACGCAGGCCGCGGCCGGTGTCGCCGGCGTCATCAAGATGGTCCTGGCCATGCGCCACGGTGAGCTTCCGCGCACCCTGCACGTCGACGAGCCCACCCCGCACGTCGACTGGACCGCGGGCGCGGTCGAACTGCTCACCGAACCGGTGGACTGGTCCGGGACGGACCGCCCGAGGCGGGCCGCCGTCTCCGCGTTCGGCATCAGCGGCACCAACGCGCACGTGATCCTGGAGCAGGCGGACGCCACGGAGCCCGTAGAGGACACGGAGCCCACGGAGCCGGCCGCTGCCCCCGAAATCCCGGTCCCGCTGCTGCTGTCCGGCAAGGACGAGGCGGCCCTGCGCGCCCAGGCGGCCCGCCTGCTGTCCCGCCTCGACCGCGAACCCGCCCCGCGGCTCGCGGACATCGCCTGCACACTGGCGGCGCGCACCGTCTTCACCCACCGCGCGGCCGTCCACGCCGAGAGCCACGACGTCGCGATGCGCGCCCTGACCGCGCTGGCCGAGGACACCGTCGACACCGCCCTGACCACCGGCGCGGCGGTCACGGGCAAGGACGCCGTCCTCTTCTCCGGCCAGGGTTCGCAGCGGCTCGGGATGGGCCGGGAGTTGTACGGCCGGCACCCCGTCTTCGCCGAGGCCTTCGACGCGGTGTGCGCGGTGCTGGACGAGCACCTGGAGCGTCCGTTGCGGGAGGTGGTCTGGGGTGATGACGCGGAGTTGCTGAACCAGACCGCTTATGCCCAGACGGCGCTGTTCGCCGTAGAGGTCGCCCTGTTCCGGCTGGTGGAGTCCTGGGGTGTGCGGCCGGAATACGTGGCCGGACACTCCGTCGGCGAGATCGCGGCCGCGCACGTCGCCGGTGTGCTCTCCCTGCCTGACGCCTGCGCGCTGGTGGCGGCACGCGGCCGCTTGATGCAGGCCCTGCCCGAGGGCGGCGCGATGGTCGCCGTCCAGGCCACCGAGGACGAGGTCACCCCGCACCTGACCGACGACGTGGCGATCGCGGCCGTCAACGGCCCGACGTCCGTGGTGGTCTCGGGTGCCGAGGCCGCCGTCGAGACGATCCGGGCGCACTTCGAGGGCGAAGGGCGCAAGGCCGCCCGGCTGCGGGTCTCGCACGCCTTCCACTCGCCGCTCATGGACCCGATGCTGGCCGACTTCCGCGCCGTCGCCGAGAGCCTCACCTACGGCGAGCCGGAACTCACCGTCGTCTCGAACGTGACCGGCGAGCTCGTCGACGCGTACTCGGCGGACTACTGGGTCCGCCACGTCCGCGAGGCCGTACGGTTCGCCGACGGGATACGGGCCCTGCACGCGGAAGGCGTGAAGCGCTTCCTGGAACTGGGCCCCGACGGCACCCTCTCGGCCATGGCCCGCGAGTCGCTGCCCGACGAGACCGTGCTCGTCCCCGTGCTGCGCAAGGACCGCCCGGAAGAGACGACGCTCCTCGCGGCGCTGGCACAGCTGCACGTCCAGGGCGCCGTCGTCGAGTGGGCCGCCCTCTTCGCCGGCACGGACGCGCACGTCGTCGACCTGCCGACGTACGCCTTCCAGCACCAGCGGTTCTGGCCGACGCCCGACCCCGCCGGCATCGGGGACATCAGCGCCGCCGGCCTCGAAGCGGCCGGGCACCCGCTGCTGAGCACCGCCGTGGAACTGTCCGACAGCGACGGCCTGCTGTTCACCACCCGCCTGTCGCTCCAGTCGCACCCGTGGCTGGCCGACCACGTGGTCATGGGCTCCGTCCTGCTGCCGGGAACGGCGTTCGTCGAACTCGCCCTCCGCGCGGCCGACGAGGCCGGCTGCGACCGCATCGACGACCTGGCCCTGGCCGCCCCGCTCGTCCTGCCCGAGCACGGCGGTGTGCAACTGCAGCTGCGCGTCGGCCCCACCGACGAAGCCGGCAGCCGCACCCTCAGCGCCCGCTCCCGCCAGGAGGGCACCGGCGACCGGCCGTGGGTCCAGCACGCCACCGGCGTACTCGCCACGGGGGAGCGGCCGGCCGGCTCCGGCCACGACTTCCGCGCGGAGTCCTGGCCGCCCGCCGGCGCCGAGCCCGTCGACCTGACCGGCCTCTACCCGGACCTCGCCGAGAGCGGGCTCGACTACGGGCCGAACTTCCAGGGCCTGCGGACCGCGTGGCGCCGTGGCGACGAGGTGTTCGCCGAGGTCGCCCTGCCCGACGCCGCCGAAGGCGACGCGCCCGCGTACGGCCTCCACCCGGCGCTGCTCGACGCGGCCCTGCACGTCTGCGCCTTCAACGGAGTGGACCGGGGCATCGTGCCCTTCTCCTGGGAAGGCGTCTCGCTCCACGCCTCCGGCGCCTCCGCGATCCGGGTACGGGTCCTCCGGCACGGCACCGACACGCTGTCCGTCGACGTCGCCGACACCACGAACGAACCGGTCGCCTCCGTCGGGACCCTGGTCCTGCGGGCGATCTCCGCCGAGCAGCTGGGAAGCGCCGCGAGCCCGGCCGGGCACGACGCGCTGTTCCGCGTGCGGTGGACCCCCGCGCACCTGCCCTCGGCCGGAACCGCCGAGTCCGTGGCGACGATCGGCTCCCTCCCCGGGACGCCGTTCGACAGCTACCCGGACCTGGACGCTCTGGCGAGCGCCGGCCCCGTGCCGCCCGCGGTTCTGGCGGCCGTGGGCGCCGGTGCCGGCGACATGGTGGAGTCCGCGCACGCGGGGACCGCCCACGCGCTGGACCTGGTGCGGACATGGCTGGCCGACGAGCGCTTCGCCACGTCACGCCTGGTGCTCGTCACCCGCGGCGCGGTCTCGACCGGCGAGGACGAGACCGTCCGGGATCCGGCCGCCGCTGCGGTATGGGGTCTGGTGCGGTCGGCACAGTCGGAGAACCCCGGCCGGTTCGTGCTGGTGGACGCCGAGGACGGAGACGTCCCGGCCGTGCTCACCGTCCTGCCGGGCCTGCTGGCCGCCGACGACGACCAGTTCGCGGTGCGCGAAGGCGCCGTCCAGGTGCCCCGGCTGGCCCAACTGGGCAGCGGCGCCGGGCTGCTGCCGCCCGCCGGAGTGCCCTGGCGGCTGGACATCGGGGCCAAGGGCAGCCTCGACAGCCTGCGGCTGGCACCGTGCCCGGAGGTCCTCGAACCCCTCGCCCCGGGACAGGTCCGGGTGGCGGTCCAGGCCGCCGGCGTGAACTTCCGCGACGTGCTCAACGCCCTGGGCATGTATCCGGGCGAGGCAGGCGTGCTGGGCGCCGAGGCGGCCGGAGTGGTCACCGAAACCGGGCCCGGCGTGACGGGGCTGCGCCCGGGCGACCGGGTGATGGGCAAGGTGTTCGGCGGATACGGGCCGGTGGCCGTGTGCGACGAGTGGCTCCTGACGAAGGTGCCGGAGGGCTGGACGGCCGCGGAGGCCGCTTCGGTGCCCCTGGTCTTCCTGACCGCCCTCTACGCCTTCAAGGACCTGGCGGACCTGCGGGCCGGCGAGAAGGTCCTCATCCACGCCGGCGCCGGTGGCGTGGGCATGGCCGCGATCCAGATCGCGCGGCACATCGGCGCGGAGGTGTTCGCGACGGCGAGTGAGGGCAAGTGGGACGTTCTGCGTGAGCTGGGCGTCGCGGACGACCACATCGCCTCGTCGCGTACGACCGACTTCGAGGAGCGCTTCCTCGAGGTCACCGACGGCCGCGGCGTGGATGTCGTGCTCAACGCGTTGGCCGGCGAGTTCGTGGACGCCTCGCTGCGACTGACCGCCCCCGGCGGCCGGTTCCTGGAGATGGGCAAGACCGACATCCGCGAGCCCGAGTCCACCGCCGGACTGCGCTACCGCGCGTTCGACCTGGCGGAGGCGAGCCCGGAGCGCAACCAGGAGATGCTGTCCGAGCTGCTGGAGCTGTTCGGCTCGGGTGCGCTGCGGCCGCTGCCGGTGGCGACGTGGGACGTGCGGCGGGCCCCGGAGGCCTTCCGCTACATGAGCCGGGCCCGGCACGTGGGCAAGATCGTGCTCACCGTGCCGCCGGCCTGGGACGCGAACGGCACCGTGCTGATCACCGGCGGCACGGGCGGTCTGGGCCGCGTGCTCGCCCGTCACCTGGTGACGGAGCGGGGCGTGCGCCACCTCCTGCTGGCGAGCCGCAGCGGTCCACAGGCCCCGGGCGCCCAGGAGCTGCGCGAGGAACTGGCCGGGCACGGCGCCGAGGTCGGCGTCGTCGCGTGCGACGTCACCGACCGGGAAGCGGTGGCCGCCCTCGTGGCGTCGGTGCCGGACGGGCACCCGCTCACCGCCGTGGTGCACACTGCCGGTGTCCTCGACGACGGTGTGGTGACGTCACTCACCGCCGAGCGGGTGTCGGGCGTGCTGCGGCCGAAGGTGGACGCGGCCTGGTACCTGCACGAGGCCACCAAGGACCTCGACCTGGCCGAGTTCGCCATGTTCTCCTCCATCTCGGGCGTGACCGGCACACCCGGCCAGGGCAACTACGCCGCCGGCAACGTCTTCCTGGACGCCCTGGCGCAACACCGCCGGGCGCTGGGCCTCCCCGCCGTGTCACTGGCCTGGGGCCCGTGGTCCCAGGACGGCGGCATGACCGGCACCCTGTCGGACGTCGACCTCCAGCGCCTGGCCCGCTCGGGCATGCCCGAACTCGCCCCCGCGGAAGGAGTCGCGCTCTTCGACGCGGCGCTGGCCGCCGACGAGGCACTCGTCCTCCCCGTACGCTTCGACCTGGCCGCACTGCGGAAGCAGGGAGACGTACCTCCGCTGATGCGCGGACTGATCAAGACGCGTGCACGCCGCTCGGCCGTCGCCGGCTCGGCCGCGGTGGCCGGCCTCGCCGGTCGCCTGACCGGCCTGGGCGCGCTGGAACGGCGCGAGGTGCTGCTGGACCTGGTGCGCGCCCAGATCGCGGGCGTCCTGGGCCATGCCAACCCGGAGACGATCGACTCGACCCGGGCCTTCAAGGAGCTCGGCTTCGACTCCCTCACCTCGGTCGAGCTCCGCAACCGGATCAACAAGACGACAGGGCTGCGCCTTTCGGCCACGGCCGTCTTCGACTACCCCACCGCGGACGGGCTCGTCGACTTCCTGCTGGACGAGCTGTTCGGCGCGGAGTCGGGGGCGGAGGCGGCGGGGGCGGCGACCCTGGTGCCGGCCCTGCCGTCCCTGGCGGACGACCCTGTGGTGATCGTCGGCATGAGCTGCCGCTACCCAGGCGATGTCACGTCACCCGAGGACCTGTGGCGGTTGGTGTCGGACGGCGTGGACGCCGTGTCGGACTTCCCGGATGACCGTGGCTGGGACGTGGAAGCGCTCTACAGCCCCGACCCCGAGGCGCTCGGCACCGCGTACACCCGCTCCGGTGGATTCCTCCACGACGCGGGGGAGTTCGACCCCGAGTTCTTCGGGATGAGCCCCCGCGAGGCGTTGGCGACGGACGCGCAGCAGCGCCTGCTGCTGGAGTCGACCTGGGAGGCGATCGAGCGGGCGGGCATCGACCCGGCGACCCTGCGCGGCAGCCAGACCGGCGTCTTCGCCGGCGTGATCTACAACGACTACAGCGACCTCCTCGTCGGGGACCAGTTCGAGGGCTACCGGGGCAACGGCAGCGCGGCCAGCATCGCCTCCGGCCGGGTGTCGTACACCTTCGGCTTCGAGGGCCCTGCGGTCACGGTCGACACGGCGTGCTCGTCGTCCCTCGTGGCACTGCACTGGGCGGCGCAGTCGCTGCGGTCGGGCGAGTGCTCGTTGGCACTCGCGGGTGGTGTGACGGTCATGTCGACCCCCACGCCTTTCGTGGAGTTCGCGCGGCAGCGTGGACTGTCGGCCGACGGACGGTGCAAGGCCTTCGCCGAGGCCGCCGACGGTGTCGGCTGGGGTGAGGGCGTGGGCATGCTGGTGCTGGAGCGGCTGTCCGACGCGCGCCGCAACGGGCACCGGGTGCTGGCCGTGGTGCGTGGTTCGGCGGTCAACCAGGACGGTGCGTCGAACGGCCTCACGGCGCCGAACGGTCCGTCGCAGCAGCGTGTGATCCGTCAGGCGTTGGCAAGTGCGGGGTTGTCCACCGCGGATGTCGATGTCGTGGAGGCGCATGGCACGGGTACGACGCTGGGTGACCCGATCGAGGCCCAGGCGCTCCTGGCCACCTACGGTCAGGACCGCCCCGAGGACCGTCCGCTGCTGCTGGGCTCGGTGAAGTCCAACATCGGCCACGCGCAAGCCGCTTCGGGTGTCGCAGGTGTGATCAAGATGGTCATGGCGATGCGCCATGGCGAGCTTCCGCGCACCCTCCACGTCGACGCGCCGTCGTCGCATGTGGACTGGTCGGCCGGTGCTGTGGAGCTTCTCACTGAACCGGCTGTGTGGCCGGCGTCCGAGCGTCGTCGTGCGGGTGTCTCGTCCTTCGGTGTCAGTGGGACGAACGCGCACGTCATCCTGGAACAGCTCGAGCCGGAGGCGGCCGAGCCCGCAGCCGAGACCGGGCCCCGGGCGATCGACGCGGGCGCGCCGGTTCCCGTGCTGCTGTCCGGGAGGAGCGAGTCGGCGCTGCGCGCCCAGGCGGCCCGCCTGCTGTCGCAGCTCGACGGGGCCGGGGAGCAGCTCATGGACGTCGCCTATTCGCTGGCGACGGGCCGTGCGGCGTTCCGGCACCGGGCGGTGGCGCTGGTCACCGACGAGGACGGGCTGTCGCGTTCGTTGTCCGCGCTGGCCGAAGGCCAGAGCGATCCGGGCATCGTGGCGGCGGGCGAGGCCGGTTCGGGTAAGCGTGCGTTCTTGTTCTCGGGTCAGGGTTCGCAGCGGTTGGGGATGGGCCGGGAGCTGTACGGCCGGTTCCCTGTGTTCGCGGATGCTTTCGACGCGGTGTGTGCGGTGTTGGATGAGCACCTGGAGCGTCCGTTGCGGGAGGTGGTCTGGGGTGATGACGCGGAGTTGCTGAACCAGACCGCGTATGCCCAGCCAGCGCTGTTCGCGATCGAGGTGGCGCTGTTCCGGCTGGTGGAGTCCTGGGGCGTGCGGCCGGAATACGTGGCCGGACATTCCATCGGAGAGGTTGCCGCCGCACATGTCGCGGGCGTCTTCTCCCTGGGCGACGCCTGTGCGCTGGTGGCGGCGCGGGGCCGGCTGATGCAGGCTCTGCCCGAGGGCGGCGCGATGGTGGCGATCCGGGCCACCGAGGACGAGGTCGTCCTGCGGCTGACCGGCGACGTGGCGATCGCCGCGGTCAACGGTCCGTCGTCGGTCGTGGTCTCCGGCGCCGAGGACGCGGTGCTCGCGGTCGCGGCGCACTTCGAGAGCGAGGGAAGGAAGACCAGCAGGCTGCGTGTGTCACACGCGTTCCACTCGCCCTTGATGGAGCCGATGCTCGCCGGGTTCCGGGAGGCCGTGGCGGGGCTGACGTTCGGTGAGCCGACGGTGCCGGTCGTGTCGAACGTGACGGGCCGCCTCGCCGAGCCCGGCCAGCTGTCCTCGCCCGACTACTGGGTACGCCACGTCCGCGAAGCCGTACGGTTCGCCGACGGCGTGAGCACCCTGCGGGCGCAGGGCGTCACCGCCGTCCTGGAGCTCGGCCCTGACGGCGCCCTCTCCGCGCTCGCCGCGGAGTCCATGGCGGACGACACCATATGCGCTCCTGTGCTGCGCAAGGACCGGCCCGAGGACACGACGGCTCTGGGCGCTTTGGCTCAGTTGTACGTCCGTGGTGTGCCGGTGGATTGGGCGGCTGTGTTTGCGGGTGCGGGTGCTCGGTGGGTTGATTTGCCGACGTATGCGTTCCAGCGTGAGCGGTTCTGGCCTGCGGGTGGGGCGTTGCGTGCGGGTGATGTGCGGTTCGCGGGTCTGGGTTCTGCGGGGCATCCGTTGTTGGGTGCGGCGGTGGAACTGGCGGGGTCCGGTGGTCTGTTGTTCACGGGCCGGCTTTCGACCTCCTCGCATCCGTGGCTGGCGGATCATGTGGTGATGGGCTCGGTGCTGGTGCCGGGTACGGCATTGGTGGAGTTGGCCCTGCGTGCGGCCGATGAGGTCGGCTGCGATGTGCTGGAAGAGCTGACGCTTGCCGCGCCTCTGGTGCTGCCGGCGTCTGGTGGCGGTGTGCAGGTCCAGGTGTGGGTGGGTGAGCCGGACGGTGCGGGTCACCGGGCCGTGGCGGTGCACTCGCGTGAGGGCGAGGAGCCGTGGACGCTCCACGCCAGCGGTGCCGTGACCACGGGCGCCCGAGCAGCGCTGCTCGATACGTTCGACACGGCGGTGTGGCCGCCGCGAGGCGCCCGGCCCATTGATGTGGCGGGCTGCTACGAGCAGTTCGCAGCGTCCGGGTTCGCTTACGGTCCGGCGTTCCAGGGCCTTCAGGCCGCGTGGAAGTCCGGCGAGGACGTGTTCGCCGAGGTCCGGCTTCCCGAAGGTGTCGACGGTGGTGCGTATGGTCTGCACCCGGCTCTCTTCGACGCTGCACTGCACGCGTCGCTGCTGGGTGGGGGAGACGAGGAAGGCAGTGTCCCGTTCTCGTGGAGCGGTGTGTCGCTGCACGCTTCCGGTGCCTCGCATCTTCGTGTTCGTATCCGCAGTGTTGACGGCGGTATGGCGATCGCGATGGCGGACGCGGCCGGTGTGCCGGTGGCCTCGGTGGAGTCGCTGGCCGTACGCCCGCTCTCCGCAGGGCAACTGCGGACCGGTGACCGCGACAAGCTCTTCACACTCGACTGGGTCCCCGTCGCGCTCACGGACGAGCGCGTCGACCTCAGCACCGGACCGGACGGAGTGCCCTTCCGGGACTTCCGGGACTTCACGGAACTCAAGTCGTCGGCTGAGGCCGGTGCCCCCGGAACGGTCCTGGTCATGCCCGCTCACGAGGCCATCGGTACGGTCGAGTCCGTGCACGCTGCGGCTGCCTGGGCGCTGGATCAGGTGCAGTCGTGGCTGGCGGACGAGCGGTTCGCGGACTCGCGACTGGTGTTCGTGACCCGTGGCGCGGTTTCCGGTGACGATCTCGCTGGTGCTGCTGTGTGGGGTCTGGTGAGGTCGGCGCAGTCGGAGAGCCCGGGCCGTTTCGGCCTGGTGGATCTGGGCGGCGATGCTGATGTGTCGGTGCTGCCGCGGGCGCTCGCTTCCGACGAGCCTCAGCTTCTGGTCCGTGACGGTCAGGTTCTGGCGGCGCGTCTCGGGCGAGCGGCTGGGCAGGAGACAGCCGATGTCTCCTGGGACGCTTCGGGCACGGTTCTGATCACTGGTGGTACGGGTGGCCTGGGTCGTGTGGTGGCGCGTCATCTGGTGGCTGAGCATGGTGTGCGGAGTCTGCTGTTGGTCAGCCGGAGTGGTCTGGCTGCGGCGGGTGCTGAGGAGCTGGTGGCCGAGCTGGGTGTCGATGTGTCTGTCGAGGCCTGCGATGTGACCGACAGGGCTGCTGTCGAGGAGCTGGTTTCCCGTCACCGGATCACCGCTGTGGTGCACACCGCCGGTGTTCTCGACGACGGCGTCATCGGCTCGCTGACGGAGGAGCGTCTGTCGGCCGTTTTGCGGCCGAAGGTGGACGCGGCGTGGAATCTCCACGAGGCGACGAGGGACTTGGACCTTGATGCGTTCGTGGTGTTCTCGTCCGTGGCGGGTACGTTCGGCAGTGCGGGTCAGGCGAACTACGCGGCCGGCAACGCCTTCCTCGACGCCTTGGCACATCACCGCCGGACACAGGGCCTTCCCGCTGTGTCGTTGGCGTGGGGTCCGTGGGCGCAGGACAGCGGCATGACCGGCACCCTCACAGACGCCGACGTTCAGCGGATCGCTCGTTCCGGTATGCCCGCGCTCTCCGTCCAAGAGGGCATGACGCTCTTCGACGCGGCGCTCGGCACTGCCCAGCCGATGCTGCTCCCCGTCCGTCTGGACCTGGCGGTCCTGCGGGCGCAGGGCGAGCCGCAGCCGTTGCTGCGTGGCCTGGTGCGTTCTCGTGTGCGGCGTTCTTCGGCTGCTGGTTCGGCTGCGGCGTCGGGTCTTGTGCGGCGTCTGGCCGGGTTGGCTGAGGGTGAGCGGCGTGCGGTGCTGTTGGATCTGGTGCGTGATCGGGTCACGATGGTTCTGGGTCACGCGAGCCCGGAGACGATCGATTCGACTCGGGCTTTCAAGGAGCTCGGCTTCGATTCCTTGACGGCGATCGAGCTTCGCAATGGTCTGGGCAAGGTGACGGGGCTGCGGCTGTCGGCGACGGCTGTGTTCGACTATCCGACGGCCGATGCCCTGGCGGGTCACCTCCTCGACGAACTGTTCGGCACGGACGCGGAGGTGGAGACGGCGTCGCCGCTGTCGGTCCTCCCGTCCCTGGCGGACGACCCTGTGGTGATCGTCGGCATGAGCTGCCGTTACCCCGGAGGTGTCACGTCGCCCGAGGAGCTGTGGCGGTTGGTGTCGGACGGTGTGGACGCCGTGTCGGACTTCCCGGATGACCGTGGCTGGGACGTGGAGGCGCTCTACAGCCCCGACCCCGAGGCGCTCGGGACCTCGTACACCCGCTCCGGTGGGTTCCTCCATGACGCGGGGGAGTTCGACCCCGAGTTCTTCGGGATGAGCCCCCGGGAGGCGTTGGCGACGGACGCGCAGCAGCGTCTGCTGCTGGAATCCACGTGGGAGGCGATCGAGCGGACGGGCATCGACCCGACCACGCTGCGGGGCAGCCGGACAGGTGTCTTCGCGGGCGTGATGTACACCGACTACAGCGACATCCTGGTCGGCGATCAGTTCGAGGGCTACCGGGGCAGTGGCAGCGCGGGGAGCGTGGCGTCGGGCCGGGTGTCGTACACCTTCGGCTTCGAGGGCCCTGCGGTCACGGTGGACACGGCGTGCTCGTCGTCGTTGGTGGCGCTGCATCTGGCGGCGCAGTCGCTGCGGTCGGGTGAGTGCTCGCTGGCGCTCGCGGGTGGTGTCACGGTGATGTCGACGCCGACGACGTTTGTGGAGTTCTCGCGGCAGCGTGGGTTGTCGGCGGACGGTCGGTGCAAGGCGTTCTCCGATGCGGCTGACGGTGTCGGCTGGGGTGAGGGCGTGGGCATGCTGGTGCTGGAGCGGCTGTCCGACGCGCGTCGCAACGGGCACCGGATCCTGGCGACGGTGCGGGGCAGTGCTGTGAATCAGGACGGTGCGTCGAACGGCCTCACTGCTCCCAACGGTCCGTCGCAGCAGCGTGTGATCCGTCAGGCGCTGGCGAGTGCCGGCCTGTCCACCGCGGATGTCGATGTCGTGGAGGCGCATGGCACGGGTACGACGCTGGGTGACCCGATCGAGGCTCAGGCGCTCCTTGCCACGTACGGTCAGGACCGCCCCGAGGACCGCCCGCTGCTGCTCGGCTCCGTGAAGTCCAACATCGGCCACACCCAAGCCGCTTCGGGCGTCGCAGGTGTGATCAAGATGGTCATGGCGATGCGCAGCGGCGTCCTGCCGAAGACGCTCCACGTCGACGCGCCGTCGTCGCACGTGGACTGGTCGGCCGGAGCCGTGGAGCTCCTCACCGAACAGGCTGTGTGGCCGGCGTCCGGGCGTCGTCGCGCGGGTGTCTCGTCCTTCGGTGTCAGCGGGACGAACGCGCACGTCATCCTGGAACAGCCCGAGCTGGAAGCGGCCGAGCCCGCACCGGCCGAGGCCGGTGCGCTGCCCCTGGTGCTCTCGGGTAAGAGCGAGGCGGCACTGCGCGCCCAGGCGGCACGCCTGCTGTCCTTCGTGGCCGCCCACGACGAACTGCCTGTGCGGGACATCGGCTACTCACTGGCTGTGGGCCGGTCGAGTTTCGCCCATCGCGCGGTGCTGTGGGGCACGGAACGAAGCGAAGTGGTGCCTGCCCTGTCGACGGTCGTGGTCGGTGAGACCGGCCCGGGTGTGGCAGTGGGTGTGGTGAGTGCCGGTAAGTCGGCGTTCTTGTTCTCGGGTCAGGGTTCGCAGCGGTTGGGGATGGGCCGGGAGCTGTATGCCCGGTTCCCCGTCTTCGCGGATGCTTTCGACGCGGTGTGTGC
This sequence comes from Streptomyces sp. NPDC051173, assembly GCF_040689515.1. Classification (NCBI taxonomy): domain Bacteria; kingdom Bacillati; phylum Actinomycetota; class Actinomycetes; order Kitasatosporales; family Streptomycetaceae; genus Streptomyces; species Streptomyces sp. NPDC051173. Next base: position 7,575 of record NZ_JBFBBD010000080.1, on the reverse strand, counting down.
GGCGTTGGATGAGCACTTGGAGCGTCCGTTGCGGGAGGTGGTCTGGGGTGATGACGCGGAGTTGCTGAATCAGACCGCGTATGCCCAGGCGGGGCTGTTCGCGATCGAGGTCGCGTTGTTCCGGCTGGTGGAGTTCTGGGGTGTGCGGCCGGAGTACGTGGCCGGACATTCCATCGGTGAGATCGCGGCAGCGTATGTCGCGGGCGTCTTCTCCCTGGGTGATGCTTGTGCGTTGGTGGCGGCGCGGGGCCGGCTGATGCAGGCTCTGCCCGCGGGTGGCGCGATGGTGGCGATCGAGGCGGAGGAAGCCGAGGTGGTGCCGCTGCTGACGGAGGGCGTCGCGATCGCGGCGGTCAACGGCCCGTCGTCGGTGGTGGTCTCCGGCGAGGAGAGCGCTGTCGAGGCGGTCTTGGCGCACTTCGCGGGCGAGGGCCGCAGGACCAGCAGGTTGCGTGTGTCGCACGCGTTCCATTCCCCCTTGATGGAGCCGATGCTGGAGGAGTTCCGGGCGGTGGTGGCGGGCTTGTCGTTCGGTGCGCCGGTGGTTCCGGTCGTGTCGAACGTGACGGGTCGGCTCGCTGAGCCGGGGCAGTTGTCCTCGGCTGACTACTGGGTGCGCCATGTGCGTGAGGCCGTACGGTTCGCGGACGGGGTACGGGCTCTGAGCGCGGAGGGTGTGACGCGGTTCCTGGAGCTCGGCCCGGACGGCGTCCTGTCGGCCATGGCCCGGGAGTCGGTGTCGGAAGACGCCGTGCTCACGCCTGTGCTGCGCAAGGACCGGCCCGAGGAGATGACAGCCCTGGGCGCTCTGGCTCAGCTGCATGTCCAGGGCGTCGGTGTGGACTGGGCGGCTGTGTTCGCCGGTATGGGTGCTCGGTGGGTGGACCTGCCGACGTATGCGTTCCAGCGTGAGCGGTTCTGGCCTTCGGGCGGGGTGTCGCGTTCTGGCGATGTGCGGTTTGCGGGTCTGGGTTCCGCGGGGCATCCGTTGTTGGGTGCGGCGGTGGAGCTGGCGGGGTCGGGTGGTCTGTTGTTCACGGGGCGGTTGTCGACGTCGTCGCATCCGTGGCTGGCGGATCACGTGGTGATGGGCTCGGTGCTGGTGCCGGGCACGGCGCTGGTGGAGTTGGCTCTGCGGGCGGCTGATGAGGTCGGCTGCGATGTGCTGGATGAGCTGACGCTTGCCGCGCCTCTGGTGCTGCCGGCGTCTGGTGGCGGTGTGCAGGTCCAGGTGTGGGTGGGTGAGCCGGATGATGCGGGTCACCGGGCCGTGGCGGTGCACTCACGTGAAGGTGAGGAGCCGTGGACGCTGCACGCCAGTGGGTCGCTGACGAGTGGTGCTGCGCCGTTGGCGTTCGACACCACGGCATGGCCTCCCACGGACGCCGAGCCGGTCGATGTGGCCGACTGCTACGAGCAGTTCGCGGACACCGGATTCTTCTACGGTCCGGCGTTCCAGGGCCTCCAGGCCGCGTGGAAGCTCGGCGAGGACGTGTTTGCCGAGGTCCGGCTTCCCGAGGGCGTGGACAGTGGTGCGTACGGTCTGCACCCGGCCCTCTTCGACGCGGCACTCCACGCGTCGGCGTTCGGCGGCGGAGACGAGGAGGGTGGTGTCCCGTTCTCGTGGAGCGGTGTGTCGCTGCACGCTTCCGGTGCCTCGCATCTTCGTGTCCGTATCCGTCGCGTCGAGAGCGGAATGGCGATCGCGATGGCCGATTCGGCTGGTGCGCCGGTAGCCTCCGTGGATTCGCTGATCCTGCGGCCGCTCTCTGCCGACCAGTTGCGGACCGGTGACCGTGACGCGCTCTTCACGCTCGACTGGATACCGGTTCCCCTCACGGACGAACGCGTCGAGCTCGACACCGGTCCGGCCGGAGAACCGCTCCGGGTGTACACGGACCTCGGGTCCCTGACCGGAGCCGGGGTCCCCGGGACCGTACTGGTCGGACAGGCCGCCGGCACCGCCGACACCGTGGAGTCCGTGCACGCTGCGGCTGCCTGGGCGTTGGATCTGGTGCAGTCGTGGTTGGCGGACGAGCGGTTCGCGGATTCGCGTCTGGTGTTCGTGACCCGTGGCGCGGTCTCCGGTGACGATCTCGCTGGTGCTGCTGTGTGGGGCCTGGTGAGGTCGGCGCAGTCGGAGAGCCCGGGCCGTTTCGGCCTGGTGGATCTGGGCGGCGATGCTGATGTGTCGGTGCTGCCGCGGGCGCTGGCTTCCGATGAGCCCCAACTGCTGCTGCGTGACGGTCAGGTTCTGGCGGCGCGTCTCGCGCGAGCGGCTGGGCAGGACACTGCCGATGTCCGTTGGGATGCTTCTGGCACGGTTCTGATCACTGGTGGTACGGGTGGTCTGGGTCGTGTGGTGGCGCGTCATCTGGTGGCTGAGCACGGTGTGCGGAGTCTGCTGTTGGTCAGCCGGAGTGGTCTGGCTGCGGCAGGCGCCGAGGATCTGGTGGCCGAGCTTGCGTTGCATGATGCGACTGCCGTTGTCGAGGCGTGCGATGTGACCGACAGGGCTGCTGTGGCGGCTCTGGTGGCGCGGCATCCCGTCACCGCTGTGGTGCACACGGCTGGTGTTCTCGATGACGGTGTGATCGGTTCGTTGACGGGGGAGCGTCTGTCGGCTGTTCTGCGGCCGAAGGTGGACGCGGCGTGGAATCTCCACGAGGCGACGAAGGGCTTGGACCTTGATGCGTTCGTGGTCTTCTCGTCGGTGGCGGGTACGTTCGGCAGTGCGGGTCAGGCGAACTACGCGGCCGGCAACGCCTTCCTCGATGCCTTGGCACATCACCGTCGGGCACAAGGTCTTCCCGCTGTGTCGTTGGCGTGGGGTCCGTGGGCGCAGGACAGTGGCATGACCGGCACCCTCACGGAAGCCGATCTCCAGCGGATAGCCCGTTCCGGTATGCCGGCCCTGTCGGCAGAGGAGGGTGTCGCTCTCTTCGACACCGCACTCGCCACCGCCGAACCGCTCCTGCTCCCCGTCCGTCTGGACCTGGCGGTCCTGCGGGCGCAGGGCGAGCCGCAGCCGTTGCTGCGTGGCCTGGTGCGTTCTCGTGTGCGGCGTTCTTCGGCTGCTGGTTCGGCTGCGGCGTCGGGTCTTGTGCGGCGTCTGGCTGGGTTGGCTGAGGGTGAGCGGCGTGCGGTGCTGCTGGACCTGGTGCGTGATCGGGTCACGATGGTCCTGGGTCACGCGAGCCCGGAGACGATCGACTCGACCCGGGCGTTCAAGGAGCTCGGCTTCGACTCTTTGACGGCGATCGAGCTTCGCAATGGTCTGGGCAAGGTGACGGGTCTGCGGCTGTCGGCGACGGCTGTGTTCGACTACCCGACGGCCGATGCCCTGGCGGGCCACCTCCTCGACGAGCTGTTCGGCACGGACACGGAGGAACTGCTTCCCGCGCCCGCGCTGCTGCCGCTGACGGACGACCCGGTCGTCATCGTCGGGATGAGCTGCCGCTACCCCGGCGGCGTCACCTCGCCCGAGGAACTGTGGCGACTGGTGTCGGATGGCGGGGACGCGGTCTCCGGCTTCCCGACCGACCGCGGCTGGCAGATCGACGACACGTACGACCCCGAGCGTGAGGGCGCCATCGCCACTCGCTCCGGTGGATTCCTCCACGACGCGGGGGAGTTCGACCCCGGATTCTTCGGGATGAGCCCCCGAGAGGCCCTGACCACCGACGCGCAGCAGCGTCTGCTGCTGGAGTCGACCTGGGAGGCGCTCGAGCGGTCGGGCATCGACCCGGCGACCCTGCGCGGCAGCCGCACCGGCGTCTTCGCGGGCGTGATGTACAACGACTACTCCCAGCTGCTCTCCGGGCGTGAGTTCGAGGGTTACCAAGGCAGTGGCAGCGCGGGGAGCGTGGCGTCGGGCCGGGTGTCGTACACCTTCGGCTTCGAGGGCCCTGCGGTCACGGTCGACACGGCCTGCTCGTCGTCGTTGGTGGCACTGCACTTGGCGGCGCAGTCGCTGCGCTCGGGCGAGTGCTCGCTGGCGCTCGCGGGCGGTGTGACGGTCATGTCGACCCCGCTGACCTTCGTCGAGTTCTCCCGCCAGGGCGGCCTCTCACCGGACGGGCGTTGCAAGGCGTTCGCCGACGGCGCCGACGGCGTGGGCTGGTCCGAAGGCGTCGGCATCCTGGTGCTGGAACGACTCTCCGACGCGCGCCGCAACGGGCACCGGATCCTGGCGACGGTGCGGGGCAGTGCTGTGAATCAGGACGGTGCGTCGAACGGCCTGACGGCGCCGAACGGTCCCTCGCAGCAGCGGGTGATCCGTCAGGCGCTGGCGAGTGCCGGCCTGTCCACCGCGGATGTCGATGTCGTGGAGGCGCATGGCACGGGTACGACGCTGGGTGACCCGATCGAGGCCCAGGCGCTCCTGGCCACGTATGGTCAGGACCGCCCCGAGGACCGTCCGCTGCTGCTCGGCTCGGTGAAGTCCAACATCGGCCACACCCAAGCCGCTTCGGGCGTCGCAGGTGTGATCAAGATGGTCATGGCGATGCGTCATGGCGAGCTTCCGCGCACCTTGCATGTCGATGCGCCGTCGAGTCATGTCGACTGGAGCGTCGGGGCGGTGGAACTGCTGACCGAGTCGGCTGCTTGGCCGGAGGGTGACGGGCCGCGGCGTGCTGGTGTCTCGTCGTTCGGTATCAGCGGGACGAACGCGCACGTGATCCTGGAACAGCCCGAGCCGGCACCTGAGCCTGAGTCGGCCGAGGCCGAACGGGCGGCGGACGCCGACGAGCTCCTGCCGTTGGTCGTGTCCGGCAAGTCGGAGACGGCTCTGCGGGCCCAGGCGGTACGGCTGCTGTCCTACCTCGAGCGCGAGCCCGCATCGCGGCTCACGGACGTCGCGTACTCACTGGCAACGAGTCGCTCGGGCTTCCACCACCGCGCAGTGTTGCTGACCGCGGACCGGGACACCTTGCTGCGTTCCCTGAGTGCGCTGGCTGACGGCCGGAGCGAGTCGGGCATCGCGGCGGAGGGTGAAGTCCGTCCGGGTAAGCGTGCGTTCTTGTTCTCGGGTCAGGGTTCGCAGCGGTTGGGGATGGGCCGGGAGTTGTATGCCCGGTTCCCCGTTTTCGCGGATGCTTTCGACGCGGTGTGTGCGGCGTTGGATGAGCACTTGGAGCGTCCGTTGCGGGAGGTGGTCTGGGGTGATGACGCGGAGCTGTTGAACCGGACCGCGTATGCCCAGGCGGGGCTGTTCGCGATCGAGGTCGCGTTGTTCCGGCTGGTGGAGTCCTGGGGCGTGCGCCCTGACCACCTGCTGGGCCACTCCGTGGGTGAGATCGCGGCGGCGTATGTCGCGGGTGTCTTCTCTCTGGGTGATGCTTGTGCGCTGGTGGCGGCGCGGGGCCGGCTGATGCAGGCTCTGCCCGCGGGTGGCGCGATGGTGGCGATCGAGGCGGAGGAAGCCGAGGTGGTGCCGCTGCTGACGGAGGGCGTCGCGATCGCGGCGGTCAACGGCCCGTCGTCGGTCGTGGTCTCCGGTGCCGAAGAGGACGCACTGGCAGTCGCGGCGCACTTCGCGGGCGAGGGCCGCAGGACCAGCAGGTTGCGTGTGTCGCACGCGTTCCATTCGCCGTTGATGGAGCCGATGCTGGAGGAGTTCCGCGCGGTCGCCGAACGTGTGGTGTACGGTGCGCCGGGCATCCCGCTCGTCTCGAACGTCACGGGTGAGCCGGCCGCCGCCGAGCAACTGTGCTCGGCCGACTACTGGGTCCGCCACGTCCGTGAGGCCGTACGGTTCGCCGACGGCGTGAACACGTTGAAGGAACAGGGCGTGACCCTCTTCCTGGAGCTCGGCCCCGACGGTGCCCTCTCCGCGCTCGCTGCGGAGTCCGCGCTGGACGAAGCGGTATTCGCTCCCGTACTGCGCAAGGACCGACCCGAGGACACGACGGCTCTGAGCGCTTTGGCTCAGCTGTACGTCCGTGGTGTGCCGGTGGATTGGGCGGCTGTGTTTGCGGGTGTGGGTGTTCGGTGGGTGGATCTGCCGACGTATGCGTTCCAGCGTGAGCGGTTCTGGCCTTCGGGTGGGGCGTTGCGTGCGGGTGATGTGCGGTTTGCGGGTCTGGGTTCTGCGGGGCATCCGTTGTTGGGTGCGGCGGTGGAGCTGGCGGGGTCCGGTGGGTTGTTGTTCACGGGTCGGTTGTCGACGTCGTCGCATCCGTGGCTGGCGGATCACGTCGTGATGGGTTCTGTGCTGGTGCCGGGCACGGCGCTGGTGGAACTGGTGCTGCGCGCGGCCGATGAGGTCGGCTGCGATCTGCTGGAGGAACTGACGCTCGCCGCACCTCTCGTCCTGCCGCTCTCGGGTGTCGGCGTTCAGGTCCAGGTCTGGGTGGGTGAGCCGGATGATTCCGGTCGCCGTTCTGTGGCGGTGCACTCGCGTGAGGGTGAGGAGCTGTGGACGCTGCACGCCAGCGGTTCGCTGACGAGCGGTGCTGCACCGTCGGCGTTCGACACCACGACATGGCCTCCCACAGGGGCTGAACCCCTTGATGTGACCGACTGCTACGAGCAGTTCGCAGCGTCCGGGTTCGCCTACGGTCCGGCGTTCCAGGGTCTTCAGGCCGCGTGGAAGTCCGGCGAGGACGTGTTCGCCGAGGTCCGGCTTCCCGAGGGTGTCGACGGTGGTGCGTATGGTCTGCACCCGGCTCTGTTCGACGCCGCGCTGCACGCGTCGATGGTGGATGCGGGGGAGACCGAAGGCGCTGTCCCGTTCTCGTGGAGCGGTGTGTCGCTGCACGCTTCCGGTGCCTCGCACGTTCGTGTTCGTATTCGCAGTGTTGACGGCGGTATGGCCATCGCGATGGCGGACGCGGCCGGTGTGCCGGTGGCCTCGGTGGAGTCGCTGGCCGTACGCCCGCTCTCCGCAGGGCAACTGCGGACCGGGGGCCGGGACTCCCTGTTCACGCTCGACTGGGCTCGCATCGAGCTCACCGGTGAGCCCGTCGGTTCGCTCGCGGTGCTCGGCGAGGACGCCAAGGGGCTCTTGAACGGGCTCTCCCGACCGGTCCACGCGGATCTCGATGCTCTCGCCGAGGCCGGCGTCGCGGACGTGGTGCTTGTCCCGACAACCGCCGGGACCGTTGGCACGGTGGAGTCCGTGCATGCCGGCACTGCCCATGTGTTGGATCTGGTGCAGTCGTGGCTGACGGACGAGCGGTTCGCGGACTCGCGACTGGTGTTCGTGACCCGGGGCGCGGTCTCCGGTGACGATCTCGCCGGTGCCGCGATCCAAGGTCTGATCCGTACGGCCCAGTCCGAGACGCCGGGCCGTTTCGGCCTGGTGGACCTGGACGGCGACGCCGACATGACGTTGCTGTCCAAGGCACTCACTTCCGACGAACCTCAGCTGCTCCTCCGCGAAGGTCAGGCCCTCGCGGCCCGTCTTGTCCGGGTGGAGGCGCAGGGCACTGCCGATGTCCGTTGGGATGCTTCTGGCACGGTCTTGATCACTGGTGGTACGGGTGGTCTGGGTCGTGTGGTGGCGCGTCATCTGGTGGCCGAGCATGGTGTGCGGAGTCTGCTGTTGGTCAGCCGGAGTGGTCTGGCTGC
>NZ_JBFBBD010000079.1:0-31899 GCF_040689515.1 Streptomyces sp. NPDC051173 | reverse complement strand
GCCCGTACTCCGGCCAGATCTGGGCCTACGCCCAGACCGACGCCACCGAACGGGAGGTCCTGGCCGCGCTGCGCGACCCACCGGCCCCCAGAAGGAGAGCGCCTTCGACCCCGCGCTGCCCTTCCCTTCGCCGGACGGGCTGGATGGTGCGGACCGTAGCCAGCACATCCAGCCCGTCCGGCGATTGAGGACAACGCGGCGAAGCCGTGTTGTGGGGTCTGGGGCGCCGCCCCCCGCGCGGCGGAGCCGCACATCAGACGCAGCCGGGAAGGGGCGGGGCTGGGGAACAAAGCGCCGCAGGCGCAGCCCCCGCGCGGCGGAGCCGCACATCAGACGCAGCCGGGAACCAAGCCCGCCGCAGGCGCAGCCCACCGCACCCCACCCCGGCCCCCATCAGCGGCTGCGAGCCTCCCTGATGTCCTGCACCACCCCCGCCGCCGCATCCCGCACGGCCGACATCTCCAGCAGGAAGTGCCACCAGTCCGGGTGGCGTCCCTCCAGGCCGTCCACCGCGCGCTCCAGGCGGGCCACCGCCTCGTCCAGCGGCCGCGCGTGCCGCAGGTCCGGCGTGCTGCGGCCCGCCATCGCCAGCCGCTGCGCGTCCCGCACGGCGAAGCGGGTGCGCTCGACCTCCTTCTGGTGGTCGAAGGACACCTCGTCCAGCCGGCGCAGCCGCTCACCGGCGGCGGAGACCGCCTCGTCGGTGGTGTTCAGCAGGGCCCGTGCGGTCGACAGCCCGGCCAGGGCGTCCGGCCAGCGCTGTCCGTCGCGCGCCGCCTGCGCCTCCCGCAGCTTCGCCTCCGCCTGCTCGACGGCACGCCCGGCCTCCTCGGGCACCTGCTGGAGGTCCTGCCAGCACGCCGCGCTGTACCGGCGGCGCAGCTCGCTGAGGACGGGCCCGACACCGCCGGCGCGCGTGGTGATCGCCTGGGCGCGGGTACGCAGCGACACGAGCCGCTTGTCGATGTCCGCCGCCTTCCGCGGCAGGCCCTCGGCCTCGTCGCGGATGGTCTCGGCCTCGCGCAGCACCCGCTCGGCGCGGGCGACGGTCTCCTGCACGCCGTGCTGCCCGGCGCCCTGGTTGAGCTTGGTCAGCTCGGGGGCGAGGGCCGCCAGCCGGGCTGCGAGATCGTCGGCCCGCAGACCGGAGGCCCGTACGGCGTCGAGCGCGTCGCTCGCGGCCAGGAGCTTCTGCCGGGCCCGCTCGACCGCGGGCGCGAGCTGTGCCAGCCGGTCCTCGGCCGACCCCAGCAGCGGCCCCAGGCTCTGCCCGAACCGCTCCAGGTCTGCCTTGACCCGCAGCAGCTCGTCCTTGGCCCGGGTCAGATCCGTGCGCGCGCGGGTCGCCGCCCCGGCGTCCAGGTCGTCGCGGTCGAGGTCGTGGGAGTCGACGGCCGTGATGTAGGCGTGCGACACCTCGTCGACGCGCTGCCCGAAGGCCGCGAAGTCGGCGGCCGCCTTGCGGGCGGCGGGCGAGGAGTCGGCCGCGCTGATCGTCTCGATGGAGATCCGCAGGTCGCGCTGGGCGGTGTCCAGCTCGTAGAACGCCGCGGCCGCCGCGTCCTTCGCCGCCTGCGCGTCGGCGCGCCGGCCCTCGTCGCGGCCCCGGCCCCAGCGCCGCGTGCCGCCGCCGGCGAAGGCCGCGGGCAGCGTCGCGGAGACCAGCACCATGGGCAGCAGCGCGAGCCCGGCGGTCTCCCGGGCCGCGGCGGCCACCGCCGCCCACGTCCGCCCGGCCCCCGGGGAGCGCGAACGGCGGCGTGCCGGTCGTACGGACTGCGCGATGGTCGCCGTCACTTGCCCTCTCCCGATGGATCGCCCCTGGCCCGGATGCCATTCTCCCACCCGTGGGGGACGAACACACAGGACGGTCAGCCCGCCGTGACGTTGGTCGTCTCCACCCGGTCCGGGACCCGCTTCAGCGCGATCCGGACGCTGCCGCTGCCGGAGCGGACCCTGACCTGGCGGGCGCCACGCCCGGAATGCGGCCCACTGCCGGATGGGGATGGGGAGACCCCGCGCCCCCTCCGCCGGGGTTTGCGGGGACCCGCCCGTGGCCATGTAGGCTGTCCATTCGTTCCCGGGCGCATAGCTCAGCGGTAGAGCGCTGCTCTTACAAAGCAGATGTCGGCGGTTCAAATCCGTCTGTGCCCACCAGTCAAAACGCCCCCACGGAGATCTCTCCGTGGGGGCGTTGACGGTAGATCTTGACGGCAGTCCCTATTCCGTCCGTGCCCTTCGGCGCCGCAGCAGCCGATCCATGTGCCGCACCGCCTCCCTGCGCGAGTCCTCCGACACGTGGGTGTAAACGTTCATGGTCGCCGCGATCTGCGAGTGTCCCAGGATCTCCATGACGACGCGCGGCTGGACACCGGCGGCGAACAGCAGGGAAGCGCACTCATGCCGGGCATCGTGCAGCTGGATGCGAGGGAGCCCTGCAGCCTGGCCGATCCGCTCGAACGACCGGCTGAGGTTCCGGTGCGATGGTGTCGGCGCTCCTGCCCGGCTGGAAGGCCGAACCGCACGCTGAGAGCGGGCCCGCCTCACGGCCGAGGCAGCAGTCGGCTGACCCGCCATTCAGTACACCTGTGTCAGCACACAGGGCAGGAAGCGGGGCGCAGGCGGTGGGGCTTCGAAGGACACCGGAACTCCATCGCCGTACCGCCTCGATGACGCCCGCTCAGGTCCACGACCCATCGGACGCCCTAGAGCTTCGATCGGTAACCCCGTAACGCGCTCCAGGGACCGGACGTAAACGGGCCTGGGCATGCCGACCTTCCCGGATTCCCATCGCTGCACGTTGCGCTTGGCACAGTCGTTCGGCTCCCCGACTTCCTTCCCGGCATGGCGTATCGCTAGCGCCAGGTCGTCCTGAGACATGCGCAGGCTGATCCTGACGGCGCGAAGGATCGTGTTGGGTTCGGCCACGTCTTCGACAGTAAGGCGGCGGCGACAGTTGGTCACTGCCTTTGACCAACTAGTGACGCCGAAGTGACACCTTGACGGTCGCCGCGCGGCACCTATCCACGCCAGTACACCTATGGCCACTGGCATAGATGGCGGGACGGAAGGGCTGCGAAGTGGCTATGACGCTGATGGTCTACCGGATCACCCAGGAAACCGGACAGGAGACCGTGATCAAGGAGAAGCACACGGTCAAGCCTGTCGATGTAGCCATCACTGGCCAATATCCACCGTGCGAGTGCTCCACCTGCACCAGCAGAGAGCGGCGTCGCGGCCAGCCCAGAGCGGGCGTGCCGGCGTGAGGCAGTGGGCCGCTGTCCTCGTGCTGTACGGGCTCTTGTGGGTCCTGTTGTCGTGGGCCTTCGCTGCTACGGCTCCCCACCACTGAGACTCCCGTCCGGCTGGGCCTGGGGGAGTTCCAGCCGGACGGGTCGGCAAGGCAAGCAACCAGAAGGAGAGTGACGCGATGACCTCAACCCTCGTCCGCCCCGCCCCTGAAAAGGTAGCGGCGCGGGCCCGACAGATCCTGTCGGCCATTGAGGCTGACCCGGAGTTCGAGCGCCTGCGCACGGGGTGCGCGAAGTACGACAAAGACTGGCAGAGCTTCACCGGCTATGCCCTCGTCGACGGTTTCGACGTGGAGAAGGACACCGTCCCGCTCTTCCCGGAAGCCCTGCGGGCGATGGCGATCAAGTCGGCCGTCTACGAGATGACGGATGGCGACGAGTGCGCTGCCGAGGTGCCCGTGTCCATCCCCGTCGACGAGATGATCCACGCTTTGGCCGCTCAGTTCACGGTGCTCAGTCGTGTGCAGGAGCGCACTGGGATCAAGTTCGTGCACGCCACTGACCGCGAAGAGATCGGCGGTTGGGACCACGGCGACTACACGCACCAGGTGTACCGGGCGGCTTGGGGGCCGGTGAACGAACGGTTCTGGTTCGGCAAGGTGGAGACGGCGAAGCGCAGGTCCGCCGTGATCGCGAAGTACGAACCGCTCGGCATCAAGGACGGGGGACGTTCATTCGCCCCCGGCTTCGCCACGGTCGGCTAGCTAACTGAGCGCACGGCGCAGCGCCTGGACGACGTCCACTTCCGGGAACGCACGGGGGATCTCCTGGACGGCTCGCTCGATGAGACCTTCGAGCACTCCGGGCGCCGCGCTGTGCATCAGGTCGTGCAGGTACGGGTCCAGGTCGGTGATGTCGTCCGGCAACCGAAGCCCGGGGGCGGTCGCCGTGCCATCGGTCGCGTACTTCCCGGGCGGCATCCCGACCTTCTCCGGATGCACGCACACAGGCACGCCGGCCGCCGTGTACCGATGGCCGTCGGACGGGTCGAACGGGAACTCGCGTGACGGACGCTCCGCCACGTCGAACTCTCCGAGAGGGAACCGGCGCGACGGGCAGATGCCGCATGCAGGGTGTTCGTCACTGCTGACGAATGCCTCGACCATGGCAGCAGAGCCTAGACCCATGACCGTCCCGGCTGCCCCCTCTGCCGAGGCGCGCGGGCCTGCCTCATCCAGCACCGACGCGGTACACATTCAGTACACACAGCGCGGAGGCTCCCAGTCGATCTTGACTGGGAGCCTTTGGCATCCCTGGATGACATCAACATCGGCCGCCTCCTCATAAGGCTCATAAGGACCGCAGCCTGGCCCTCTCCATGAGGTCGATGACGTAGTTGACCAACTCGAAGGGAGCCGTCGTGGCCGCGAAGATCCGGCGGTCGACGCCACGCTCCGGGTCGAAGTTTCCCGCGTAGATCAGCACCGGAACGTCGACGTGGTGCCGCTCCAGATCGCTCAGCATCGACAGGCCCGCCCGCGGGTCTCCGTCCCGGTCGACGTCGCTGATGATGAGGTCATACTGTCCGTGCCTCGTGCGGAGCACGGCGTCATCGGTGTTCAGGGCGAGGTCCACACGCATCCCGACGGACCGGAAGAGCTCCACGAGCGCGGTGTTGCCGGCCGGACGGTCGTCGACCCAGAGAACCCTGCCGCCGCGGAGGAACTCCGCGGCGTGCTCCAGCCTGCCAAGGGTGGTCCGCCGCGCCGCGGAGGTCACGGGAGCCCGCCGTTCGTCGGCGGCACGGTCCAACAGCTCGGCGACAAGCTCGACTTCGACACCCATCGCCCGCACCGCGGTCATCCGCGGAACCACGTTCCGGACGATCGCGCCCCGCAGCGCGAAGAAAGCACAGGCGGCGAAGGCCACCCAGAGGACGTTCGGGAACTCGTCGATCAGCTTGAGCCAGACTTCTTGCGGCATCCGGACATCATCGAACACACCACCCCCACCCGTACGGGGAATGCTCCAACTGCCGGCCGGAACGGGTGGTGGTGATCGCGTACGAGCCCGGCCCGGTGGTGCCGGGCTTCACCGGCCGGCGGAGCGGCGTCGGACGATCAGGGCAGGCGCGTCCGTCAGGTGCGGCCTCGTCGGCCGGCGCACGGGCGTCAGCCGCGCAGGAGCGGGATGCCCCTCATGTCCAGCCACGTGCCGTAGGCCGCGCTCCGGGACGCCGCCTCCGTGTAGGCCGCCTCCAGGTCGGTGAAGAGCGCGTCCAGTTCGGGGAGGGGGAGGGCGCACGCGCGGGCGGCCAGGGAGAGCTCGGCGGTCAGGGGGTCGCCGTGCAGGGGACGGACGACCGTGCCGGGGGCCGGTTCGGCCGTGGGCTGGCAGGGGCGTACGGCCTCGCCGGAGGCCACCAGGTCCGCGGCGGTGGTGTTGTCGCGGACGTGGATCAGCCGGGGGTCGAGCCCGACCCCCGCGAAGGCCCGGCACAGCGCCGCCCATTCGTGATCGGCGGTCGGGTCCACGATCCAGGATTCGTCGGCGAGTTCGGCCAGCTTCACCACCGGCCGGCCCGCGGCGGGGTGTCCGGCGGCCAGGGTGACGAACTTCGGTTCGCGCGCGGTGAGCACGCGCCGCTCGACACCGGCGGGCACGGCCAGCGGGAACCCCTCGGTCTCCTGCACGAAGGCCACGTCGAGCTGATTGGTGGCGAGCAGTTGGAGCAGAGTGTTCGCCGATACCTCTATATGGATGGTGATATCCGTATCGGGCAGTCGCTCGTGGAGGCGGCGCAGCCACCCCGTCACCACCCGGCTGCCGACGCTGCCCACCCGCAGCCGTTCACCGCCCGCGCAGACAGCGGCATTTCGCGCGGCCGTCACCAGGGCCGCCATCTCGGCGACGATGGGCCGCGCGCGGAGCAGCACGGTGTGACCGAGCGGCGTGGGGTGGCTGCCCGTCTGTCCGCGGGTGAAGAGGAGACCGCCGACGGCCCCCTCTATGCGCCGCAGTTGAGTGGTGAGCGAGGGTTGGGTCATGCCGAGCTGGAGCGCGGCCTTCCGCACACTTCCGGTGTCGGCAATGGCGCAAAGCGCCCGCAGGTGCCTGACCTCGAGCTCCACGGGGGGAGCATAACTGCACCTCGCATGTCACACCAGGCACATCGGGGGGCAGGGTAGGTGATTGCACGGAGCTATGGCCAGTTGGCATCATCCGCACCACTGATAACTCGTCAGAGACTGCCCGGGACCAACAGTTCACCGGCGCTCCGGCCGACCCACCACCAGCGGCCGGGGCTCTCGGAACGAATGGAGTCCCCCACATGAATCGCTCCACCATGGTGCTCTCGGCTGCCCTCGGTCTCGGTCTGGCGGCGGCGCTGTCCGTCCCCGCCGTCGCGGCACCCGTGGCCGAAGGTTCGCACGCAGTCACTCAGTCGTCGTACGTCGGCTCGGCGGCCGAGCAGGCGGGCAACAAGGCCTTCTTCGAGGCCGTGATGAAGTCCGCGAAGGCCAAGGCCGCCAAGTCGCCGGGGCTGCAGACCGTCACGGTCACCTACGACCCCAGCAACGCGCCCAGCTTCCAGCAGCAGATAGCGAACGCGGCGCAGATCTGGAACAGCTCCGTCCGTAACGTTCAGTTGAGAGCGGGCGGCAACGCCGACTTCTCGTACTACGAGGGCAACGACTCCCGCGGCTCGTACGCCCAGACCGACGGCCACGGGCGCGGCTACATCTTCCTCGACTACCAGCAGAACCAGCAGTACGACTCCACCCGCGTCACCGCCCACGAGACCGGGCACGTGCTCGGCCTGCCCGACCACTACCAGGGTCCGTGCAGCGAGTTGATGTCCGGTGGCGGCCCCGGCCCGTCCTGCACCAACCCCTACCCGAACGCGCAGGAGCGGAGCCAGGTCAACGCGCTGTGGGCCAACGGTCTGACGGCCTTCGACAAGGAGGCCTTCACCAAGGTCCACTGATCCGGCCGAGGTCGCGGTGACCTCGGGCGGGTGATCGTCCAGCGGTCCGGTTCCCCCGTGGATCCGGGCCGCTGCGCCGTTCCCGGGCGCCGCCCGCCCGCGGAGGGCGCATACTGAAGGCAATGACGAAGCCAGCAGCGCACCGACGGTTCCTGCCCACCAGCCCCTTCAACGTTCCCGCCGCGCCGGCCCCGGTGAAGCACTTCACCGTGGGTGACCGGGTGACCCACGACCGCTACGGCCTCGGCCGGGTCATCGGTGTCGAGGAGGACGTCGCCGTGCTCGTCGACTTCGCCTCCCGGCAGGAGCGCATCCCCGGCCCGTACACCAAACTGACCAAGCTCTGAGCGCGGCGGAGACCCCGCGGGAGCGTCCCGCCGCGGGGTGCCCGCTCACCAGGAAAACGGCCGCGAGAGCGGCGTAAGCACGCTCGTACCGATGCGGAACGCCCGCCTCGGCAGAGCGGCGCGGCCACGTACGGCCGGTGCCGTAACGGGGCCTACTGCGCCTGTGCCTCGCGGTGCCGGGGGTGCTTCACGACGAACGCGGCGCCGAGCCCGGCCGCGAAGAGCGCGAAGAACGAGACGGCCGTGCCGAGCCAGGTGGCGCCCAGCCACTGGCCGCCGAAGTAGCCCAGGCTCACGCTGTACGCGGCCCAGGTCAGCCCCGCCAGCGCCGACCAGGGGAGGAACTCCGCCACCCTGCGGTGCATGACGCCCGCGCCGAGGCTGACGACCGACCGGCCGGCGGGTGCGAACCGGGCGACGACCACGAGCGGGCCGCCGCCGCGCAGCAGCGCCGTGCCGAGCTTGGCCTGGGCGGCGGTGAGGCGGCGGGAGCGGGAGATGGCGCGGTCGAAGCGGTCTCCGCCACGCCAGGCGAGGCGGTAGGCGACCATGTCGCCGAGCACCGATGCGGTCGCCGCGCACATCACGAGTGCGAACATCTCGGGGAAGCCCGCGTGGCCCTGGGCGGCGTCACCGACCGCGTCGGCCGCGGAGCCCGCGGCCGTGGTGGCGGCGGTGATCACCAGCACGCCGCTGGGCAGCACGGGCAGGAAGACGTCGAGGAGTACGGAGACCCCGACGATCACATACATCCATGGGGTGTCGGCCAAGGCCCCCAACTGCTCCAGCACGTCCTGATCTCCCGGTACGGTCCCCCGCCGCGACGTCGCAGGGGAGCGGCAGGGGCGGCCTTCACAACCGCACAGCGTACGCCTGGGACTCCTGTGACATGAGCGCGGGGCCGGTGATGTTGTTTGAATCACTTGCCGGAGATGTGCCGGTGTGCGGTGTTGCGTGGACGGTGGCCCGGGGTCCGGCGCCGTCGCCGGACCCCGGCCGGATCACCGGGTGCGGCGGAAGAGCCGGTCCACGGAGAGCGCCCCGGGCCCGGTGAAGACGATCAGCAGGAACGCCCACGCGAACATCGCGGAGGCCTCGCCGCCGTTCTGGATCGGCCACAGGGCCGTGCTCTGGTGCACGTCGAAGTACGCGTACGCCATCGAGCCGGAGGAGATCAGGGCCGCGCTGCGGGTGCCGACGCCCAGCAGCACGAGGACGCCGCCGACGAGCTGGATGGCGGCCGCGTACCAGCCGGGCCAGGTGCCCGCAGCGATCGTGCCGCCGACGCCCGCGGCGCCGCCGAGCACGCCGAAGAGGGACGCGGCGCCGTGGCAGGCGAAGAGCAGACCCACCACGACACGGAACGCCGAGAGGGCGTACGGCCGGGCGGCGTCGAGCCGGGCGGTGAGCGTCACGGCCTGGGCCGTGGTGCCGGCGGCGGTGCCGGCGGGCACGGAGGGAGGGGCGGACGTGGGGGAGGGGGCGGTGGTGGGGGGCATCGCGGAAGTGCTCCTCGTGTCGGGGACAGGAACGCCGAGGAGCACAGGTTAGGTACACCTAATCGATACTTGCAAGTTCAAGCTCTTGTGTCGTTCCATCCCGGCCGATCCCCGATGACCACCCACAACACGTTCGCAGCACGGCCCGCGCCACCGCGTCGGCGTCCGCGAGCGTCACGGAATTCACACCCGGACGGGCGCCCGCCGCCGTCACCCAGCGCACCCCTTCCGTCGGCACGCCCACCGCGAACCGGCGCGGATGCGCCCGCCCCCGCGCGTCGATCAGCCGGTACGGGCTCGGCGTGACGTCCAGGCCGCCCGTCACATGGCCGCCCACCCGGTGCGCCCGGCACTGCCCCGCCCGCAGCAGTCCGGCCAGCAGGGCGTCCCCGGTGCGCCGCACGTCCGGCGTCGGTAATCGCGCCTCGATGACGGTCGTCACGGACACGGCGGAGCCGGGCACCGCCGCCGAGCGCGCGGTGAAGGCGCCCGGCGTGCCCGTCGTCACCTCCAGCCCCGGACCCAGCACCTCCAGCACGCCCGCGTCGATCAGCGCGGCCGCCTCCTCGATGCGGCGGCGGGGCGGGCCGATCGACAGGAAGGCGTTCAGCGGCGTGTACCAGCCGTCGAGGTGATCCCGGTGCGAGGCACCGGCCAGCCCGCCGTGGTCGACGATCTGCCGCAGTTCGTTGCGCAGATCGCGCAGTACGTCCAGCGCCGCCTTGACCGGGCCGTGGACGTTGCCCGCTCGGGCCCGTTCCGCGTCCTCGCGCAGATACGCCAGCAGCCAGGCGCGGAAGTCCCGCCGCCCCTCGAAGCGCCGGTCGCCGTAGGGCCGGGCCACCGCCGCCCAGTCCCAGCGGTCGGCGGGCGCGACGCCGAAGCCGTCGAGCACCTCCCGTACGCCCTCGGGGTCGCGGGCGAGCGCCGCCGCCAGGAAGCGGTCGCGGAACCGGTCGACGGGCAGCCCGCTCCCCGCGAGCAGCGTCGTGTAGTGCACCGCCTCGACCTCCGCGGCCACCAGCGGCCACACCTCGGCCAGGAAGTCCGGCGCGTCACCGGACGCCGCGCGCTTGCGGAACCCGTCGACGACCCCCGGGGTCAGCAGCAGCGGGGCGTGCCGGGTGTACGCGCCCTTCTGGTTGTCGCCGCGCGCCTGGTACGGCACGCCGCGCCGCGATCCCGCGTACAGCCGGGGCTCCCGGCCCGACGGGCGGTAGACGAGCCCGCCGTCACGCGCGGCGAAGGTGCCGCCGCGGCCGGCCGTGAGCAGCGCGAGGTGGTCGAAGAAGTTCAGCCCCAGGCCGCGCAGGAGCACGGCCTCGCCGGAGAGGACGCCGTCGAGGTCCACGTCGGCGGGGTTGGCGGGCGGGACGTGCCGCAGCCCGTGGCGGGCGGCGTGGGCGGTGAGCCGGGCCGCCTCCCCGCTCTCCCCGCTCGCGACCTCCGGCAGATGCCCCTGGGCGAGGACCACGGCGGCGAGCCCGCGCAGCGTGCGGCCGGTGTCGAGGGTCAGGCGCTGGAACGGAGGCCGCTCGTCCGCCAGGCGTACGGCCTTCGCCCGGTGCACCCGGACCGTCACGTTCTCCGGCGCCGTCCGCACCGTCCGCGCGAAGGCCCATGCCAGATAGCGCCCGTAGCAGGCGCGCGTCGGATAGTCGTCCGGGCCGAGGCGCCCGCCCGCCCATGCGTGCAGGCTCGGCCCCGGGCGTACCGGACCGGCGCACTCCACGCTGTCGTCGGTGAACACCGTGACCTGTGAGGCCACGGTGTTCATCAGCAGCTCCGCGGGCTGGTCGACGCGCCAGACGCGCCCCGCCCCCGGCGGCGCGGGGTCGACCACATGGATCGTCAGCCGCGCGTCCGGGGCGAGTTCGGGCGCCGAGGCGCAGATCCGCTCCAGCACGCCGGCCCCGCGCGGGCCCGCTCCGACGACGGCTATCGCATGGTGCGCCACAGTGCTCTCCCGAGGGCCGAGGGCGACAAGGTCGGCCCATCATGGCGACGGGGTGGAGCACGTCGAACGGATTCCGCTGTTCACCGGAAGCGGGTCCACGCGTGGTGGTTGACTTACCCCTTCCGAGTGAACCGCGCGTGGCGCCGCACGGGGTGGGGAAGTCCTCGGTCTGTCCCCAACTTCCCTGCTCTCAAAAGGAGTCCGCATGCGGCGACTCATCGCTGTCGTCCACGGGGTCGCGGCGTGGTTCGGCTTCGCGGGGATCCCGGGGAGGCGGTGAGGGCCGCGGCCGTCAGCAGCCGTTGAGCACCCGCTCCATCGCGCTCTTCTCCGCGGAGTCCACGCTCAGCTTGTAGTAGTGCTTCACCGTCACCCACATCTCGACGTACGTGCACCCGTAGGACTTCAGCGGCGGCATCCACTGCGCCGGGTCCTTGTCGCCCTTCGCCTGGTTCACCCGGTCGGTGACCGCGATCAGCTGAGGCCGGGTCAGATCATTGGCGAACGCCTGCCGCTGGGCCGTGGTCCACTTGTCGGCCCCCGACCGCCACGCCTGCGCGAGCGGCACGATGTGGTCGATGTCGACACTCTGCGCGTCGGTCCAGGTCGCGCCGTCGTACGCGGAGTGCCAGGTGCCGGAAACGGCCGCGCACTTGTCGTCCTGCCGCACATTGTCCCCGTCACGCTGGAGGACGACCTCGCGGGTGTTGCACTGCCCGTGCTGCGTGATCCAGTGCGGGAACTTGGCGCGGCTGTAGCCGTCCATCGACCCCTCGGGCTGAACGGCGAGCTCACCCAGGTACGCACGGGCGGTCGCGGCGTCCGCCGGGGCCGGGGGCGCGGCCTGTGCGGCGGGCCCGTCGAGGACGAGCGTGCCGACGAGCGCGGCGAGCCCGCCGGCGACGGCCGCACGACGCGCGTAGACGCGGCGCGGAGCGGTGGGGGTACGCATTCCGGGCATGGGAACTCCCTTGGTGGGGGGTGACGGCCGGTCAGGTGCGGCCATGATTGCGGCGGCCGGTTTCCGGGGGGTGTTGGCCAGGCAACAGCGTGACGACGCGATCATGTCAACGCAAGGGGCTGCGAACGTGAATTTGGATCTGAGGGTTCGCCATGTGCGTTGCGGTGAAGGGGAGTTCTCCGTAACTGGTGGATTCTGTCGGGCGGGATGTGCCGCACACGACTGGTCGCCTGCGCCAAATCCAGCCCGTCCGGCGTTTGAGGACGCGCCCGGAGGGCGCTCCCGCCGTAGGCGGCAACGGACCCGCACCCGGAAACGAGCCGCCACCGCAGCCACCGGTCAAGGCCACCCCCTAGGGTGGCGCCGTGCTCGCCGCCGCAGCCCTCCTGCCCGTCAACGCCACTCTCGGCGTGGTCCTCGCCGTCCTGCTCGTCGCCACCGTGGGGGTCGCCGCCCTCGCCCGGCTGGCCGACGGGCGGGAGCGCGGCTACGCCCGCGCGATCGCCGTCGCCGGGCTGCGCGCCGCCGTCCAACTGGCCGCCGTCTCCGCGCTGATCGGCTGGGTGGTCCACGCCCTGCCGCTGCTGCTGTGCTTCGTCCTGCTGATGTTCGCCGTGGCCGTACGGACGGCCGGGCGCCGCGTCACGGACAACGCCACCTGGTGGTGGGCGGCCGCGCCGATCAGCGCGGGAGTGCTGCCGGTGGTGGTCACGCTGCTGCTCACCGGGCTCGTCCCGCTCAAGGGCATCGCCCTGATCCCGATCACGGGCATCCTCATCGGCGGCGCGCTGACGGCCACCGTCCTCGCGGGGCGGCGTGGGCTGGACGAGCTGCGCACCCGGCACGGCGAGGTGGAGGCGGGGATGGCGCTCGGCCTGCTCGACCGCGAGGCGCGGCTGGAGGTCGCCCGCCCCGCGGCCTCCGACGCGCTGCTGCCGGGCCTGGACCAGACGCGCACGGTGGGGCTCGTCACACTCCCGGGTGCTTTCGTGGGGATGCTGCTGGGCGGGGCGTCGCCGGCGCTCGCGGGGGCGGTGCAGCTGTTCGTCCTGGTCGCGCTCATGGCCGTGCAGGCGGTGGCGGTCGCCGTCACGCTGGAGCTGATCGCGCGCGGGGTGCTGCACCGGGAGCCGTCCCCGGGCGGGCCCCGGTGGTACGGCCCGAGACGGTTCCGCGGATCGTCGCGTACCCTGAACGGAGCAGAAGGGGAGTAGCTCTTCGCCGGACCGTCGACATACTGCTGGGTCACACCAGCCGGCGCCCGGAGGCGGACGGAAGTCTTCCGTAGGCCAGCGAGACCTTCGGCCGCAGTGTCCATGACGCTGCCGTGCCGAAGCGACCCCTGAATTCCCGCAGGTCTCTCGGTACGGCGGCCCCACCTACCGAGGAATCCCCTGTGTTCAGCTTCACCGTCGCCGCCCTGGTCTTCGGCGTGATCTTCCTTGCCGAGCTCCCCGACAAGACGGCTCTCGCCTCCCTGATGCTCGGGACGCGCTACCGCGCCTCGTACGTCTTCGCGGGCGTCGCGGCCGCCTTCCTCGTGCACGTCGTCCTGGCGATCGCCGCGGGCAGCCTGCTGACCCTGCTCCCGCAGCGGATCCTCCAGGTGATCGTCGGCCTCGCCTTCCTCGCGGGCGCGGCCGTGCTCCTCTTCAAGAAGGACGACGACGAGGAGGAGATCGCCAAGCCCGCCGACCAGTCCTTCTGGAAGGTCTCCGGCGCGGGCTTCATGCTGATCCTGGTCGCGGAGTTCGGCGACCTCACCCAGATCATGACCGCGAACCTCGCCGCCCGCTACGACGACCCCGTCTCGGTGGGCGTGGGCGCGACGCTGGGCCTGTGGGCGGTGGCCGGCCTGGGCATCGTGGGCGGCCGCACGCTGATGAAGTACGTCCCCCTGGCCCTGATCACGAAGATCGCGGCCCTGGTGATGCTGGCCTTGGCGGGCTTCAGCCTGTACGAGGCGGTGGCGGGCTGACGGGGCCGGCTCTCAGGCCCCCACCACCCCGTCGATCCCCTCGCGCAGGAAGTCCGCGTGGCCGTTGTGGCGCGCGTACTCGTGGATGAGGTGGAACATCACCAGGCGGAGCGAGACGTCCGCGTCCCAGCGGGGCTGATGGGCCGTCACGTCCAGGGATTCCGCGGCCAGTTCGATGCGGCGCGCGTGCTCCACCTCCGCCTGCCAGGCGGCGAAGGCCTCCGAGCGGGTGGAGCCGCTCGCGTCCATCGCCGCCTGGTAGTCGCCCTCGTCGGACCAGACCAGGGGGATGTCCTCGCCGTTGATCACCCGGCGGAACCAGGTGCGTTCGACCTCCGCCATGTGCCGCACCAGGCCGAGCAGCGTCAGTGTCGACGGCGGCATCGAGCGGCGCCGCAGGTCCTCGTCGGAGAGGCCGTCGCACTTCATGGCGAGCGTGGCGCGGTGGTAGTCGAGAAAGGCGCGCAACGTCTCGCGCTCGCCGCCGGTGAGGGGCGGTCCTATGCGTTCGGTGATTTCCACGGGTGAGCCCTTTCGACGGCGAAAGGGCTCACTTTATGGGGCGGCCGCGCCGTGGTGCCGCTCTTTTTCCGGTGGAGTGGGGTCTTGGCTTCGGCGACCCCGGCATGACGATTTCGTCATACGCTGCGGATGTGGCGACCCCCGCGAAGCAAGAGATCTACAAGCACCTGCGTGCTTTCGCCGAGCACTTCGCGCCGCCCCCACCGTTCAGCCCCCACGTCGAGATCAGCGACGGCCTCATCATCATGATGATGAGGCCGTCGGGCCGTCACGACCTTGCAGCCTTGCGCATCGAGCGTCAGCTCCAGCCGCAATTGCCGGAAGGAATCGTGGCCACGACCTCGGGTGACATCGAGGAAGCCGGTCTCGGGCAGCTGCGCCGCCCGGATGTTCTCGTCCTTCCTGAGGCAGCCATGGACACGGACGCCGCCATCAGCCCTCGTGCTCTCCTCGCGGCTGTCGAGATCGTCTCCCCCTCCAACCCGGAGAACGACTACGAGAGCAAGTTGCACCACTATCCGCGACTCGGCATTCCCCACTACCTGATCGTCGACCCGCGTGACGGCACTTGCGTGCATCACTGGGCCATCGGAGTCCGGGAGGGGAACGCGGTGTACGAGGCCCGTGTCCCTTATGTGTTCGGCGACCGGATCGCCATCGGTGACTGGGTCATCGACACGAGCGAACTGCCGCGGTACAGCAAGGAGGCGTGTTGATCGCGGCTGATCTTGTGCGTGCCCGGAGGGTGGCGCTGGGGCTCTCGCAGGTGGAGCTCGCGTCCCGCGCGGGGACCGGGCAGGCGTTCATTTCGCGGGTCGAGTCCGGGAAGGTGATCCCCACCATTCCCGTACTCCAGCGGCTGGCTGCCGCGCTGGAGTGCGACGTGGTCCTGGAATTCTCGCCGCGCCCGTGATCCCTCCGGGGTCGCGCGGCTCCCCTCAGCCCGCGATGCGCAGGGCGATCCCGCCCTCCGCGAGCGCCTCCACCCGTACGTGGGTGAGGTCCGGCACCGCCACGTCCGGGCCGTGGGCCGCCGCGCCGCTCTATTTCCCGTGGAGCGCCCGGCATCGGGCGATGTCGGCCGGTCCGTCGTCCGGCAGTGCCAGGAAGTGGTCCAGCTGCCATGCCTGCGTGCTGCGCGCCGTGCGGTTCGGGGCGGTGACCCACGGCGGGTAGACGCGGAAGGCCCGCTTCCCGCCGATGCCGTCGGTCGAGACGATGCCCCGTTCGCGGAGTACTTCGCGCGGCAGGACGAACTGGCCGAAGCCGTGGTCGTCGCGGGTGCTGATGACGAAGAGGTCGACGGGGTCCGCCGCGTCGAAGGGCTGGATCGGTCCGCCCGGGGACCGCTTCCACACCGTGACGAACTGGCCGGCCTTCGTCGGGGTCGTCTTCGCGGCGCGGAACCTGACGGAGAGCCCGTCCAGGTTGAACGCGTACGCCCCGTACTCCGCGCTCTCGGCCTCGGGCACCGGATCGGAGCAGGTGAACCCGCACGGGTCGTACGCCAGCGTCTTGGCCGCGAGCAGGTCGGGGTGTGGGGCGTGCGGCCGGGACGCGGGGCTCGTGGTCATGACCTCATCCTGCCTTCGGCCCCGGGCGGCGCGAAATCGGGCTCAGCCCGCGATGCGCAGGGCGATCCCGCCCTCCGGCAGCGCCTCCACCCGTACGTGCGTGAGGTCCGGCACCGCCACGTCCGGGCCGTGGGCCGCCGCGCGGGGGCCGATGCCCACGACGCGCATGCCGGCCGCCTTGCCGGCGGCGATGCCTGCCTCGGAGTCCTCGAAGACGACGCAGTCGGCGGGGTCGAGGCCGAGGTGGGCGGCGCCCTTGAGGAAGCCCTCGGGGTCCGGCTTGCTCGCGCCCACGGACTCCGCGGTGACCCGCACCCGCGGCATCGGGAGCCCGGCCGCGCCCATGCGGGCCTCGGCGAGGCCGCGGTCGGCGGAGGTGACCAGGGCGTGCGGGAGGGCGGCGAGGGCGGCCATGAAGGCCGGGGCGCCGGGGACCGGCACGACGCCGGTGACGTCGGCGGTCTCGGCCGCGAGCATGCGGCGGTTGTCGGCGTGGTTCTGCTCCATGGGGCGGTCCGGGAGCAGGACGGCCATGGTCGCGTAGCCCTGGCGGCCGTGCACGACCTTCAGCACCGCGTCGGCGTCCAGGCCCTGCTCGTCCGCCCAGGCCCGCCAGCAGCGCTCGACCACGGCGTCGGAGTTGACGATCGTGCCGTCCATGTCCAGCAGGAGGGCGCGGGCGGTCAGGGTGGTCGTGGTGGGGGCGTTGGCCGGCATCGGCGACTCCAGAGCGCGGGAGGAAGACAAGCGGCTCCGCCCGCCGGTCAGGGAATACGAGCGGAGCCACTTTGTTCCTTAACGATACAAAAAGTCGTGCGGAACTCCAACAGCCCAGGTCCAGCCTTGATCGCCGGCAAGGCCGCGCTGTCGGTGGGCTGCCAATGGCCTACCCCGGCGGGCCGGGCGGCCCGATCCGGAACACGATGGGACGGGAACACCGTGCCGGCCGCCCGGACCGGGCAGCCGCACCCGAGCGCCATCCGAGTCGCACCCAGGAGCCAGCGCATGGCGGACGAGACCCCGGGCCCCTCCGTGGCCGCCGCGGAGCCCGTGCCCGTACCCGGCGAGGGACAGCCCCGGCGCACCGTGCTCATCGCGATCGGCGCGCTGCTGCTCGGCATGCTGCTGGCGGCCCTGGACCAGACGATCGTCTCCACCGCACTGCCCACGATCGTCAGCGACCTCGGCGGCCTCGACCACCTCTCCTGGGTCGTCACCGCCTATCTCCTCGCGTCCACGGCCGCGACCCCGCTGTGGGGCAAGCTCGGCGACCAGTACGGGCGCAAGAAGCTCTTCCAGACGGCCATCGTCATCTTCCTGATCGGCTCCGTGCTGTGCGGGATCGCCCAGGGGATGGGCGAACTCATCGCCTTCCGCGCCCTGCAGGGCCTGGGCGGCGGCGGGCTGATGGTGCTGTCGATGGCGATCGTCGGCGACATCGTGCCGCCGCGCGACCGCGGCCGCTACCAAGGGCTGTTCGGCGCGGTCTTCGGCGGTACGAGCGTGCTCGGCCCGCTGCTCGGCGGCCTCTTCGTCGACCATCTGAGCTGGCGCTGGGTCTTCTACATCAACCTGCCCATCGGCATCGTCGCGCTCGGTGTGATCGCCGCCGTCCTGCACATCCCGGTCCGCCGTACCCCGCACCGCATCGACTACCTCGGCACCTTCCTCATCGCCGCCGTCGCCACCTGCCTGGTGCTGATGACCTCGCTCGGCGGTGTCACCTACCCCTGGTCGTCCTGGCAGGTCATCGGGCTCGGGGTGCTGGGCGTGGCGCTGCTGGTGCCGTTCGTGCTCGTGGAGCGGCGCGCGGCGGAGCCCGTGCTGCCGCTGAAGCTGTTCCGGATCCGGACGTTCTCGCTCTGTTCCGTGATCGGCTTCGTCGTCGGCTTCGCGATGTTCGGCTCCATGACCTATCTGCCGACCTTCCTCCAGGTCGTGCAGGGCGTCTCGCCCACCCTGTCGGGCGTGCACATGCTGCCGATGGTGGCGGGCATGCTGATCTCGTCCACCGGCTCCGGACAGATCGTCAGCCGCACCGGCCGCTACAAGGTCTTCCCCATCGCCGGCACCGGGCTGACCGCCATCGGACTGCTCCTGCTGCACCGGCTGGATCCGGCCAGCAGCACGGCCGAGATGAGCGGCTACTTCTTCGTGTTCGGCTTCGGGCTCGGCCTCGTCATGCAGGTGCTCGTGCTCATCGTGCAGAACTCCGTGGGCTACGCGGACCTCGGCGTCGCCACCTCCGGCGCCACCTTCTTCCGGTCCATCGGCGCGTCCTTCGGCGTCTCCATCTTCGGCACGATCTTCACCAACATGCTCGGCCCCCGCATCGCCGACGCCCTCGCCGGCGCGCACCTGCCGCCCGGCGTCACCCCGGAGCACCTCAAGGCCGACCCGCGCGCGGTGTCCGCGCTGCCCGCCGGACCGCGGGCCGGCGTGCTCGACGCCTACTCCACGTCGATCACCGAGGTCTTCCTCTACGCGGTCCCCGCCGTCCTCGTGGCCTTCGCCCTCGCCTTCCTCCTGCGGGAGGAGCCGCTGCGGGGCAGCGTCACCGCCCCCGACACCAGCGAGGTCCTCTCCAGCAACCCCGTCGAACGCACCTCCCGCGAGGAGTGCGCCCGCGCGCTCTCCCTCCTCGGCAGCCGCGAGGGCAAGCGCCGGATCTACGAGCAGATCACCGAACGGGCGGGCCTCGACCTCCACCCCGCCGCGAGCTGGATGCTGCTGCGCATGAACCGGTACGGCTCCGCCGAGCCCGCCCTGCTCGCCGAGCGCGTCGACATCCCCCTGCGGATCGTCACCGAGGCCGCACAGCAGCTGGAGTCCCGCGGCCTCGCCGTACGCGAAGGACTCCCGCTGATCCTCACCACCGAGGGCCGCGACATCGCCGAACGCCTCTTCCGCGCACGCGAGGAGTCACTCGCCGAACTCCTGGGCGACTGGTGGTCCGAGGACCGCCCCACCGACCTCCACCGACTCGTCGCGGAACTCAACGCGGAACTGTGCGGCTCGGATTCGGAACAGCCCCACAACGGCCCGGCGAAGCGGGACCACGATCCGCGGCGGTGAGGCACCCCGACATGTCACGGGCAGCGCGTCGCCGGCCGTACGGATCCGGCCAGTTGTGGGACCTTGTCAGGTGACCCGGGGGTGGCCTGCGTCTGTCCTTCAGGACTCAGTAAGGTCTCAAACAGCTCTACGAGGGTGACCGATCTGGGCGACCGGAGGAGTGGCGGGGCGTGGCGAATGCACAGAGGGCCGGGCTGGGGAGCCCCCCGAGGACGGGCTCGCGCACGGGCCTGGCCCTGGGCGCGCTGTGGCTGCTCGCGGGCGTGCTGGCCGTCCGTCAGGCCGCGGTGGTGCTGCGGCTCCCGCCCGAGCGCCGCCTGACCGACCTCGAACGGTGGATCGGTGACAACGGTGTCCTCCATGTGAAGGGATCGCTGTACGACACCGACAAGTTCACCGGCACCCCCTTCGCCGGCCTCGTGCTCAAACCGCTGACCAAGGCCGCCGAGCACAGCCTCGGCATCGGCTGGACCCTCGGCACCCTCCTGCTCGTCGTCGCCCTCGCCCTGGTCGCCGCCCGCTCGCTCCCCGCCCCGGTCAGCCGCCGCACCACGCTGCTCGCGGCCCCCGCGGCGATCATCCTGGCCGTGCTCTCGCTGCCCGTGCGCAACACCTTCCCCCTCGGCCAGACCAGCATCATCCCGGTGCTGCTGGTGCTCCTCGCGTGCTGCCTGCCGCGCCTGGCCCGCGGCTCCGGCGTCGTCCCCGGCGTGCTCGTCGGACTCGCCGCCGCGCTCCAGCCCGCCGTGCTGCTCTTCGCCGTGCTGCTCTGGCTGACCGGGCGCCGCCGCGCCGCCGTCGCCTCCGGCCTCGCCTTCGCCGCCGGCACGGCCGTGGCCTGGGTGGCCATGCCGGACGACTCGTGGACGTACTGGATCCACCACGTCGCCGGGGCCGGGCTCGGCGAGGCGCCCGACGGCCTCGCCAACCAGTCCCTGCACGGCCTGCTGCTGCGGGTCGGCCTGCGCGGCCCCGCCGAACTCACCCTCTACGCCCTGCTCGCCGCCGCCGTCACCGCGCTCGGCCTGCGCCGCGCCGCCCGCTACGCCCGCGACGGCCAGCTGCTCCTGGCCACCGCCCTCACCGGCTGCGTCGCGGTCGCCGTCTCGCCCACCGCCTGGCAGCACCAGCAGCTGTGGATCCTGCTCGCCGTCGTCGGCCGCGTCGGCAAGCGCCGCGCCGACCGGCTCGTATGGCCCGTCCTGGTCGTCCTCGTGATGACGCTGACCAGCACGGTCCTCATGCCCGACAACCCCGTGCTGCGGCCCGTCGGCGACAACGCGCCGCTGCTCGCCGCGCTCATCGCCGCCTGCGCGGTGCCCTTCCTGGCGCGGACGTCACCGCTGTGGGACCGGCCGGAGCCGACACCGGTCACCGAGCCGCAGCCGGGGCGCTTCTCCTGGGTGCCGCTGGTCCACTTCTGGAAGCGGCCGCTGTCCCGGCCGAACGTCTTCCTGGAGCTGATGCTGATACGGGTCGGCTACTTCGCCTACTCCTTCATCCGCGGCAGCGCGCCCGACGAGCGCGCCCTCGCGGAGTCCCACGGCCGGCAGATCCTCGGCGCCGAGGAGTTCCTGCACATCGACGTCGAGCACGGCTTCAACCACTTCGTGGCGAGCGTGGACTGGCTCGCCGACAGCATGGACTACTACTACGGCACCTTCCACTTCCTGGTGCCGGTCTCGCTGCTCGTCTATCTCTACGTGCGCCGCCCCGGCACCTACCGCTGGGCCCGCACGGCCCTGTCCATCGTGACGCTGCTGGCGCTCGTCGGCTTCTGGGCCTACCCGCTGGCCCCGCCGCGCCTGATGCCGGGCCGTGGCTTCATCGACACCGCCAACGGCCCGCAGGACCTCGCCAACCCCGACTTCGGCGCGCTCACCGAGCTCTCCAACCAGTACGCGGCCATGCCCTCGCTCCACATCGGCTGGTCCCTGTGGTGCGGCGTCGTGATCGCCGTGGTGGCGCCCAAGGTGTGGATGAAGTGGCTGGGGATGCTCTATCCGCTGATGACCTTCTCCGTCATCGTCGGCACCGCGAACCACTACGTCCTGGACGCGGCCGGCGGCGCGCTCGTGGTCGCGTCGGGCTTCGCCGTCCAGTACGTGCTGACCGGGCCGGGCCGGAAGGCCCTGGGGAAGGTGCCCGGGGCGCGGAGCGCGGGCGACGCGCTGGCCGCCCCGGAGCCGACGGAACCGGCGCGGGCCAAGGGCTGAACGCCCGGCCCCGCGCCGGTCCCCGGGGCCGCGTGGGTCAGCTGTTCACCGTGATCTGCGAGGACGGGTCGGTCGTGTCCGTGATGTCGTAGGTGGCGTTGAAGAGCGACGTCGTCGTGGCGGTCGGGCAGCCGAAACCGCCGGTGACCTTGACCGGGGCCGCGCCGTCGGTGACGACGAGCTGCGACGGGGCGCCGTTGTCGAAGGTGGCCGCGAGGTTCGCGGACGCGTCCGGCGCCGCGGTCACCGTGCAGCTGACCAGCCCGCTGGTCTGCACGACCAGGCCACCGGTGGGGATGGACAGGGTGGCCGTCGACGGCGTGCCGTACTGCATGGCCACGCTCCAGGCGCCGGACGTGGTGACGGTCGCGCTCACACCCGCCTGGCTGGTGGTGCACGAGTCGTACGTGGGTGAGTTGATGCCGCTGCCGACCGGGCCCGCGTCGTTGTGGTTGGCGGGGCCGGCGGGTATCTGGTTGTTGGCGTCGCCGCCGCCCGCGGTGGGCTGCGAGCCGGAGACCGCGCAAGTGACGAGCACCGGGCCGAGCTTGAAGGTGGCCTTCCCGTTGAGCGTGGCGGCGAAGTAGTGACCGGCGGGGGTGACGGTCGTCGACCCGGCGTCGGCGGTGTGCGCGCCCGCGGTTCCGGCGAGGGCGAGCCCGGAGGCGAGGGCGAGTCCGGCGCCGGACGCGAGCAGGGCGCGGGTGCGGGGTCTACGAGCGGTCATCGGAACTCCTCTGGTGCGGAAGGTGGGGACGGGGACGGTGGTCGATCTCCCGGCCGGGGCCGGGGGGTCGCGACGGCTCGGCGGGTACCCAGGGCCCGATCCCGGCGGAGGGCCCGGCGGGAGGCCGGGTCGCCCCTGGCGGGGTCGTCTCCGGCCGGGTCGCCTCCGGCGGGGGAGCGGGGGCCTGCGGGCCGGCGCTGGGCGGGTCCGGCGGGGGAGCGGGCGGGGCGTCGCCCGGAGGGTCTGCGGGTGATTCGTCCTGAGCGCCGCGTCCGGCTGGTGGTGTTGCCGGGTCCGCGGCCGCGGACGGCGGCCTGCCTCGGGCGGTTCCGGGTTCCCCGTCGGCCCGTGCCGGGGCCTCGCCGGGCGGTCCGGCTTGAGCGGTGGGCAACGGTCCGGCCGCCGGGGCGCCGGGCGGTGGATCCGGTGGTGGCCCGGCAGCTGTCGGGGTGGCGGACGGGGAACGGGACGATCCCGCCCGCGGGGCGGGTGCCGGGTCGCCCGGTGCCCCGGGCCCGCCGTCCGGGCCCCCGGCGGCGTCGGCCGGCGAGGGGTGCCCGTCCGGCGCGGTGCTCGGAGGCCCGGCCGCCGGATCGCCCGAGGGCGTCCCGGTGCTTTCGGGCGCGGCGCCGGAAGACGGCTCGCCCGGCACGCCGGGCTCACCGGTCGGCGGACTCGGATCGTCCTCGCCGGAAAGCGCGCCTCCTCGATCCGGTACCGGCCCCGCCGGCACCGGCTGCCAGGCGAAGATCATGCCGCCGCCCATGACACCCAGGAGCGTTCCGATCAGGAAGCCGCCGAGGTTGGACATGACGAGCGCGGCCGCGGCGACCATGACGGTCACGATCCCGGCCAGCGTCCGGTACTGCGGGGCGAACCACGCGCTGAGGCCCATCAGGACCATGACCAGGCCCAGGAGGACCGACGGGATGCCCGCGATCCCCTGGTGCAGCATGATCTTCAGCGGGGCGAGCGGGATGGCACAGATCTCCAGGCCGGCCAGGGTGGCGGCCAGGCCGCCCCAGAAGGGGCGCCCCTTGCGCCAGCGGCGCCAGGCCAGCCAGGGGTGGCGTGGCGGGCGGCCGGACTCGACGCCGACCGCCACGTCAGAAGCACTCCCGCTTGCCCTTGGCGATGTCCATGCTCAGGCCGGACAGGGTGAACGTCGCGGCGTTGGTCGCCCAGGCGACCTGCTGGAGATCGGTGATGGTCACGTGGTCGGCCTGCTGGGCGAAGAGCCCCTGCATGCCCTGCGCGTCGCGCGGCCCCTTGTCGAGCGTGGAGGCGTCCCGGCCGATCTCGAGCTGCTTGAACTCGGCGTCGCCCCGCAGCTGCGTGGCGTCCACGAACATGTCCTTCGCCTTGACCGGGTCCTTGCCGCCGCCGGCCTTGAGGTTCAGCGAGACGTCGCCCACGAAGGGGATGCCGATCACCACGGACTGGCAGAGGTTCCTCAGCTCGGCCTTCTTGATGGCCGTGATGGCGACGGGCAGGAGATCCCCGGGCTTGTCCTTGCCGACCTGGCCGTCCACGCCGCCGTACTGCGCGAAGCCCTCGCCGTCCAGACTCTTGGCGCTGACCTTGAACTGCTGCCCCGACACGGCGAACGAGGCCGCCAGCGCCCCGTCCGCGAGCGCGATGGCGAGCGCGGCCGTGGCCGCGAAGCCGGGCACGGCCAGCACGGCGAACTTCCGCCACCTGACGCGTCCCGTCACCGGTCTTCCTTGGGTGTCCTTCATGCGTTGTCCTCTCGGAGAGCCGCGTGCGAGCGGGGGAGTGGCGTGATGAGTCGTGCCTGGCCCGGAGGTGTACCCGAGAGTAAGTCCACCCGTGTCCGTCGGCAAGGTCTTGGTACGGACCGATTCAGGCTGAAGTAAAGGAAGTTGACGTTGTATCAGGTCAGAGGCGCGGTCGCGTCCAGCGGATCCTGCGGTCGCGCCTGTGAGCCGTCTCCGCCTGCGGCGGGGGCGGGAGCTCCCCCAGCTACCTCCCCCGGACTCCACCCGCGGGTGCCCCCATCGGGCTGAAAAGAAAAGAACGGCGCGCCCCACGACCTTGATGTCGCTCTCCGGCGGGAGGGGGTGGGGCCGGAGGGTGAGGTTCTGGAACGCGGTGCGTTGTCAGGGCACTAAATGCGCGTGACGGTGCCATGCACCGCGTTCCAGGTCCTCAGCCCGGAGGACCCACCCCCGGCACCCACCACCAACCAGCCCGTCCGGCGCTTGAGGACACCGCCGCGCAGCGGTGGTGCGCAGGCGACACCGCCCGCAGAACCGCCCGCAGAGCCGCCCGCAAGATCCGCCGGACAGGCCTACGCGTAGCGCACCCGCAGTTCCTTGATCCCGTTCAGCCATGCCGATCTCAGTCGCCGTGGCTCGCCGGCGAGCCGGATGTCGGGCAGGGTGTCCGCGATCGCGTTGAAGATCAGGTCGATCTCCAGCGCGGCCAGCGACTTGCCCAGGCAGAAGTGCGGGCCGCCCCCGCCGAAGCCCAGGTGGGGGTTGGGGTCCCGGGTGATGTCGAAGGCCTCGGGCCGCTCGAAGACCTCGGGGTCGTTGTTGGCGGAGGCGTAGAAGATCCCCACCCGCTGCCCCGCCTTGATCTTCGCGCCACCGAGCTCCGTGTCGCGCGTCGCCGTCCGCTGGAAGGAGACCACCGGCGTCGCCCACCGGACGATCTCCTCGGCCGTCGTCGCGGGCCGCTCGCGCTTGAAGAGCTCCCACTGCTCGGGGTGGGTGAGGAAGGCGTGCATGCCGTGGCTGATGGCGTTGCGCGTGGTCTCGTTGCCGGCGACGGCCAGCAGCAGCACGAAGAAGCCGAACTCCTCCGGGGCCAGGTTGCCCTCGTCCTCCGCGGCCACCAGCCGGCTGACGATGTCGGCGACCGGGCACTCCTTGCGGGCGGCGGCCAGGGTCATCGCGTAGGAGATGAGCTCCATCGCGGCCGTCGCGCCGACCTCCTCGGTGATGGCCAGCTCGGGGTCGTCGTACGCGACCATCTTGTTGGACCAGTCGAAGATCCGCGCCCGGTCGGCCTGGGGGACGCCGACGATCTCGGCGATGGCCTGGAGCGGGAGTTCGCAGGCGATGTCCGTGACGAAGTTCCCGCTGCCCGCCTCACGGGCCTCCGCGACGATCGCCCGGGCGCGCTCGCGCAGCGCGCCCTCCAGGGCCCTGATCGCGCGCGGGGTGAAGCCGCGCTGGACGATCTGGCGCACGCGGGTGTGGTCGGGCGGGTCCATGTTGAGCATGATGAGCCGCTGTACGTCGATCTGTGCGCGCTCGATGTTCTCGTGGAAGCGGATGATTGCGGTGTTGAGGGCGGCGGAGAAGAGCTCCGGGTGGGTGGAGACCTCCCTGACGTCCGCGTACCGCGTGACCGCCCAGTAGCCGTCGTCGTCGAAGCCCGCGACGCCGTGCGGCTGGGCGTTCCACCAGACGGGCGCCGTGCGCCGCAGGGCGGCGAACTCCGGGAGCGGCACCCGCTGTTCGTAGAGGCCGGGGTCGGTGAGGTCGAACCCTTCGGGCAGCGCTGGGCAGGACATCGGCCACCACCTCCGTACTCCTGACGGGGCATCAGGTGTGCCCCGACGGTAATGAGGGGGCCGTGGAGAGGCAAGGGCGGGAACGCCATCTGTTGCTCGGGCCGGGGGTTGCGCCACCCTTGCGTACCGGGGGTAGCAGTCATAAGACTGCGAACGGAAGTAGAACGCGTACCAGTTCGGCGGGGGATCGGGGCCGGCTCGGCAGCGGCGGGTCCCGGGGAGCGAGGAGCGTGAGCCCGGGGCGCCGGGACGCCCTGCGGATGCCACGAAAGGACGCCACCATGGCCGCGGAACCCGTCATCGTCGAAGCCGTACGCACCCCCATCGGCAAGCGCGGAGGAGCGCTCGCCAACCTCCACCCCGCCTATCTGCTGGGCGAGACCTACCGGGAGATCCTCGCCCGCACCGGCATCCAGCCCGACTGCGTCGAGCAGATCGTCGGCGGCACGGTCACCCACGCCGGCGAGCAGTCCATGAACCCGGCCCGCACCGCCTGGCTCGCGATGGGCCTGCCCTACGAGACCGCCGCCACCACCGTGGACTGCCAGTGCGGCTCCTCGCAGCAGGCCAACCACCTCGTCGCCAACATGATCGCGAGCGGCGTCATCGACGTCGGCATCGGCTGCGGCGTCGAGTCCATGTCGCGCGTCCCGATCGGCAGCGGCTCCCGCAACGGACCCGGCAAGCCCTTCCCCGACGAGTGGAACGTCGACCTGCCCAACCAGTTCGAGGCCGCCGAGCGCATCGCCCGCAGACGCGGCCTCACCCGCGAGGACGCCGACGCGCTCGGCCTGCTCTCCCAGGAACGCGCCGCCCGCGCCTGGTCCGAGGAGCGCTTCAAGCGCGAGACCTTCGCCGTGCAGGTGCCGACGACCGAGGAGGAGCAGCTCGCCGGGCAGGGCATGTGGCGCCTCGTCGACCGCGACCAGGGCTTACGCGACACCAGCATGGAGGCGCTCGGCGAGCTGAAGCCCGTCATGCCCACCGCCGTCCACACCGCGGGCAACTCCTCCCAGATATCCGACGGCGCCTGCGCCCTGATGTGGGCCTCCAAACGCATGGCCCGCGCGCTGCGGCTGCGCCCCCGAGCCCGCGTCGTCGCCCAGGCCCTCGTGGGCGCCGACCCCCACTTCCACCTCGACGGCCCCATAGACGCCACCCGCGCCGTCCTCGGCCGGGCCGGCATGTCGCTGCGCGACATCGACCTGGTGGAGATCAACGAGGCGTTCGCGTCGGTGGTGCTGTCCTGGGCCCGCGTCTTCGACCAGGACCTGGAGAAGATCAACGTCAACGGCGGGGCGATAGCCCTGGGCCACCCGATCGGCGCGACGGGGGCTCGCTTGATCACGACGGCTCTGCACGAACTGGAGCGGGCGGACAAGGAGTTCGCGCTCATCACGATGTGCGCGGGCGGGGGGCTGGCCACGGGGACGATCATTCAGCGGCTGTGAGGGGGCCGTTCTTCCGGGCGGATCGCCACCGGCAACTGCCTCATCGACGCCGTCCAGTGCGCAGCCCTCGGGGAGTTGTCCGTGACGCTCCGCTCTTCGTGGGAGGAGTTGCCGAACACGCTTCTTGATGTTCGAGGCGCCTCTACAGTCGCGCGGGTGAGTTACGTGAGCCTGCTGAGACGCCGTCCGGTCCTCGTCCTGTGGCTCGCCGAGACGCTGTCCGTCCTCGGCGACCGGTTCTTCACCCTGGCGCTGGCGTGGACGGCCTGGCAGAGGTCCGGCGCGGTGGCCATGGGCCTGGTCGTCGTGCTCGAATCGGTGCCGCATCTGCTGGTCGGGTCCTTCGGTCGGCAACTGGTTGCCAAGGTCGCCTCCTTCCGGGCGCTGGCCGCTGTCGAGACGTTGCAGATCGCGGTGGTGGGGGCGATGCCGTGGTTGTGGCAGTCGATCGGGCTGGCCGGGGTCCTGACGGTGATCGTCGTGATCGGCACGTGCGACGCGCTGACCGGGCCGAGTCTGTCGGCCCTGGTCCCCGATCTGGTGGCGGGGGACCAGGTGCGGCAAGTGACGGGGCTGATGGACCTCTCGAACCGGCTGACCTGGTTCCTTGGCCCCGGGTCGGCGGCCGTGCTGCTGGCGTTCGTGGCCGCCGAGAACCTGTTCCTCGTGGACGCCGCGACTTTTGCCGTCTCCGCGCTCGCCTTCGCCTGGCTCGGCCGCGCGCTGCCGCCCGCCGCCCGCCTGACGGTGCCTGCGGCCGGCACGTCGGCGAAGCCGGCCGGGGCGAAGGTCCTGTCCCTGCTGCGGGCCCGGCCGCTGATCACGGGCGCGCTCGCGCTGAGCGCGGTGGGCGAGTTCTTCCAGACCGTGGTCTCGATCGGGGTCCCCATCTGGCTGACCGAGCGCCTGCACACGGGCCCGGGAGCCTACGCGCTGGTGCTGTCGGCCATGGGGATCGGCTCGGTGGCCGGAAACCTCCTGGCGGGGCACATGGAGCCGGCCGGCCGGTTCCCCGGCGGCTTGTGCGTGGTGTGGGCGGTGCGGGGGCTGCTGCTCGCGGCCATCGCGGCGAGCAACAGCCTGCTCCAGCTGGCCCTCCTGGTTACGGCCGGGAGCGTGCTGGTGCCGGTGACGTCGATCGGGCTGACTGCCCAGATCGCGTCTCTGGACGGGCCGGAGCGGCTGCGGATGTTCAGCGTGTACGGGGTGAAGCTGCACGTGGCGAGCATGGGCAGCATGCTGCTGCTGCCCGCGCTGCTCCAGCGGGCCCCGAAGGCGTCCTTCGTCCTGGGCGGCGCGGCGACGGCGGCGGCCGCGCTGGTCGGGTGGGCCGTGCTGACGGCCGTGAGCCGTCGCCAGGGCAAAAGCCCGGGCCAGCAGGTGGAGATGGCCCGTACCTGACCCGCCCGTTTC
The DNA here is from genome assembly GCF_040689515.1 of Streptomyces sp. NPDC051173. Taxonomy (NCBI): domain Bacteria; kingdom Bacillati; phylum Actinomycetota; class Actinomycetes; order Kitasatosporales; family Streptomycetaceae; genus Streptomyces; species Streptomyces sp. NPDC051173. The sequence goes on along the minus strand of NZ_JBFBBD010000079.1, from coordinate 3,396 downwards.
TACTCCTTGCCCCCGACCGGGCGCCGGGCACGGATGACCAGGGCCCGGTGGTCGCTCCCGGCGGGGGCGACCACGGCCACCATCTCCTGCGTGCTCAGGCCGGCTTCGGTGAGCAGGCGCTGCCAGGCGTCAGCGTCGTAGGAGTAGTGGACGACGGGCATGCGGGCGCCGGTGGCCAGGGTGAGGTTGTCCACGCGGCGGCCGGGTAGTTCCCCCAACCGTGGGGCGTTGACGGTGAACGCGAGCACGCCGCCGGGGACGAGCCGGTTGCGGATGGCGGGCAGCAGACGGGCGGGGTCGGAGTACCACAGGGCGCCGTAGATGGAGAAGCAGACGTCCAGGCGGGGCAGGCCGGCCAGGACCGCGGCGGCGTCGCCGGTCTTCCACAGGACGGCGGACAGGTCGCCGAAGCGGGCCTGGGCCTGATGGATGCGGGCCTCGGCGATGTCCACGCCGATCGCGAGGCGGGCTCCGTGGGCGGCGGCGTAGGCGGTGTGCTCGCCCGTTCCGCATCCCAGCTCGGCCACCCGGCGGCCGGCCAGGTCACCGAGGAAAGCGGCGCCGGGCCCGTGGCCGGGCCAGCACGTCCACTCGACGTCATCGGGGACCGCTTCCTGTGGCTGTGGTGCGGCGCCCACCGGGGCCTGGGCGGCGATGCTGTTCCAGGCGTCGGCGTTGACCTGGGCGTCGACCAGCGCGCGGCCATCGGCCGGCAGGTTCGCATCCGTCATGTCCGTACCCTCCCTCTCGCGGACACGGCGGGGGCCGGGAAGGCGTCCCGGCCCCCGCATGCTGGTGTGGTTACCGGCGACCCATGGCCGTGACGCGGTCCACCCAGTCGGTCTTCAGTGCGCCCAGCTCCGCGGCGAACCGCTCCAGGTCGGTGCCGTACGTGAGGACGCAGCCGCCCATCATGTCGGCGGACGCCTGGCATCCGTGGACGAGCCGACCGCCCAGGGCCGCGTGCGCGAGGACGGACTCCCGGCGGCGGGTCTCGTTGAACCACCCGCCGTGGTAGAGCTCGTCGACCTTCTTCCCTTCCTCCTCGGTGAAGCCGTACACCACGCTCGTGGCGACGGGGAAGAACCAGCACGGGCCGACGTTGGACAGGTGGCCATCCCGCTCAACCCGGTTCATAGCCATGATCGTGGTCGCCTCGCGCAGGGCCTTCAGCTCCCGCTTGCCGACGTCCAGGTTGCCCACCCCCACGTACTCGTCGCGGAACAGGTACCCGGCGACCTCGTAGGCGGTCGCCAGCACCTTCGCCGGGTCGTCGGTGGGCACGGCGTGGGCCTGGACGAACTCCAGAGCCTGCTGCTCGATCGCCTGCCCGCTGGTCTCCGCGGAGTCCAGCAGCTGGGAGCGAACCAGCTCCCAGTCCACCAGGAGCCAGCTGGGGTTCTCGTAACGGAAGAAGTACTGACCGGGGTTGATGCTGATGGTCCGGCCGGTGACGGTGATGCCGTCGATGCGGTTCCACGTCTCGGTGAACGCCTCGGGCAGCTCCACGGAGAACGTCCGGTGTTCGGTTGCGGTCGTCATGACGCGCCTCCCAGATTCCGGTGCGGAGGCACCCCGGTGGTGCGGGGTGCCGCTGACGGCCGGTCCGCCGCACGGGGAGAACAAGCCATACGGGCGGGCCGGCTGCCCCTAGGACAGCGCCGCCACCCGTGGTGCTGGAAGCAGTTGGAGGATGCCGGGGATTGCCGTCTGGTTGCCGACCGTTGCCTTCTGCCGGGGTGCCCGTTCCCGGAGACGCGAGCGTGGCAGCACACTGGGGCCGTCCCCTGGCCGGGAGGTGGTTGCCCATGAGTCCGGTGCTCGAACGCCATCCGCTCCACACACTCCTCGCGCGCGAGCGAACCACCGCCGCCGCGTACCTCAAGCGGGTCGCAGATCGCCACCAGGCCCTCGGCTACGGGCAGATGGCCCACCGCAAGGAGAAGTTCTCCCGCTGGATCAGCGGCACCGAACCGGAGCTGACCACCCAGCTCGCCATGGCCGACCTGCACGGCATCAACCCCGAAGAGGTCCACCGCCGTGGCTGGCCCGACTGGCTTCTGCTGGTTCTGCGTGACGACCGTTCCGTACGGGAGTTGCCGTGGACGGTGGCGGGTACGGTGGAAGCACTGGAGCAAGCGGGAGGGCATCCGGTGGACCGACGCGGCTTCGTCATCGCCTCGCTGGGCACGCTCGCTGTCACGGGCGCGCACTGGGCCGCCACCGCCCCTGCCGCCGTCGCAGCCACCCGAGGCCGCCGCGTCGGCACCGAGGCGGCCCAGCTCTTCGAGACCCGCCTGGACACCCTGCGGCACCTGGACGACGCCGTCGGCTCCACCCATGCCTACGACGCCGCCCTCGCCGAACTGCGGCTGATCACCGGCGTGCTCACCACCAGCACCTACACCGACGCCACCGGGCGCCGCCTGTACGCGGCCGCCGCCGAAGCGTGCCGGCTCGCCGGATGGTGCGCCTACGACAGCGGGCGCCTGGCGGACGCCGAGAAACGCTTCACCACCGCCCTGCGAGCCGCCGCCACCGGCAACGACCCCACGCTCGGCGCCGGCACGCTCGCCTTCTGGGCCAACCTCCGCTACAGCGGAGGCGACCCCTATGGCGCCCTCGGCCTCGTCGAGCGCGCCCTCGACTCCCGGCACAGGATCACTAGTGGCCGCGTGCTGGCCATGCTCCACGCCCGCGCGGCCCGGGCCCACTCCAAGGCCGGCGAACCCACCGCTGCCTATCGCGCCGTTGACGCGGCCTTCGCCGCCTACGACCGCGCCGGGCCCGCCGCACACGACCTGCCGTCCATGTACTGGATGACCCACGGCGAGGTCCACGAGGTCGCCGCGTCCTGCGCGCTCTCCCTCGGCGAGCCTGCCCGGGCTCTGGAGCACTTCGACGCCGCCCTGCGGCACGAAGACCCTTACGACACCAGCACCGAGGCCCGCGGCACGGGCATCTACCTCGCCCGCCAGGCCGAGACCCACCTCGCGCTCGGCGACGTGGACGCCGCCGTCGAGGTCGCCGAGCGGGCCATCGAGCGGCTGGGCGGGGCCGATTCCGCCCGCGGCACCAGCACCCTCGCCGACCTTCGCCGCCAGCTCGCCGCCCACCGCACAGCCCGCCCCGTCGCGGACTTCCTCGACCTCACCGCATAGCCCCAGGCCTGGCGGGCGGCCTGTGCGGCGACCGGGGAGCGTACGACCACGACCGGCTTGGCCCTGAGCAGGTTCCGCAACCACTGGCGGCTGGATCACGCACCCTGATAATTCGGGCGCGTCCGCGTGAGCTTAGAGGCTGTCTCACGTGGTGAGTTTCGCGAGTTTCTTGTAGCAGGTCAGGGCGGCGGCCAGGCCGAGGAGGGCGAGGAAGTGGGAGCCCTTTCGTTCGTAC
>NZ_JBFBBD010000078.1:0-31932 GCF_040689515.1 Streptomyces sp. NPDC051173 | reverse complement strand
CCCTCCTCTTCCTCGGGGCAGGCGTGATCATCCACGCCGCCGGCACCAACTCGCTGGGCGCCATGGCCCGCATGGGCGGCCTCGTCACACAAGTGCACCGGGCCGCCCGGCCGTCGGGGGGAGGAGGCGTCAGCTCCCGGCGCTCCACTCGGACCAGGACATGTTCCAGTCGCTGAACCCGTTGTCCGGCTGGATCGTTTTGTCAGGGGAGTTCTTGACGATGACGACGTCGCCGATGAGCGAGTTGTTGTAGAACCAGGAGGCCGGGGTGGACGGGTCGCCGCCGCCGCGCTCGTCGAACAGGCCGACGCAGCCGTGGCTGAGGTTCTCGGAGCCGAAGGCGCCCTCGCCCGACCAGTAGTTGCCGTGGATGAAGGTGCCGGACGTCGACAGGCGCATGGCATGCGGCACGTCCGCGATGTCGTACTCGCCGCCGAAGCCGACCGTGTTGCCGTCCATCCGCGTCACGTCGTACTTCTCGCTGATGACCATCTGGCCGTTGTACGTCGAGTGGCCCGGGGCACCGGCCGAGATCGGGACGGTCTTGAGCTGCTTGCCGTCCCGCTCGACCACCATCTGGTGGCTGGCCGCGTCCACGGTGCTCACCTGGCTGCGGCCGACGGTGAACTTCACGGTCTTGTTCTGCGTGCCGTAGACACCGTCACGGCCCTCGACGCCGTTGAGGTTCATCTCCAGCGTCACCTTGGTGCCCGCGGCCCAGTACTTCTCGGGGCGGAAGTCGAGGCGGTCGTTGCCGAACCAGTGGCCCTTGATGGGCACCGAGGGCTCGGCGGTCACCTTCACGGCCTGTTCGACGGCCTTGGTGTCGGTGATCCCGCGGCTGAAAGTGAGCGACACGGGCATGCCGACGCCGACCGTGCTGCCGTCCTCCGGCGTGAAGTAGCCGACGAACGTGTTCTGCGGGGTGAGGGTGGTGAACGTCGCGTGCTTGGCGGACGTCCGGCCGTCCTTGTCCTTCGCCAGCGCGTCCACCGTGTACTTCGTGGAGGCGGCGAGGTGGGCGGTCGGCTCCCAGGACGCGCCGCCGTCGGCGATCTTGCCGTCGACCGCGGTGCCCTTGGCGTCGGCGACCTTGACGGAGGTCAGCGTGCCCTGGTCCGCGGTGACCTTGAGCGCGCCGCTCGTCGCGACGTCGGTCGCCCCGTCCTTCGGCGCGATCGCCACCACGGCCTTCGACGGCTTGCCGTCGTCCTTCTTCGCACCGTCCTTCTTGGTGTCCCCGTCACCACCGCAGGCGGTGACCAGCAGCAACAGCGCTCCGAGCAGCAGCGCGAACAGGCCCCTGCGGCCGGCGCGCCCTCTCGATATCAGCTGCGTGTTCACAACGGTTGTCTCCCCTTCGCACGGCCCGCGGCCACGCGGCGCCCCCTGAGCGCGTCAGCACGCGCATGGCGATAGATAACCACATGCCACCGACAGCGCATGGCTCGCGAATGTCACCGTTCCGCAGCAAATGGGAACGGTGGTACGAGGCGTACGCATGAGGAGTGAGCTGTGGCCGAATCGAGGCATCTTAAACCGGCCGCAGACCCGCCGTTGACCACCCGACGGGGGCGTTGCGCGCACAGGTCCCGCACAGGTGTCGGGTCCGATCACACGGGTGAGCGCATGCGCGGATCTGGGCAGAACTGGGGGAAGGACAGGACCGCCGACATCCGGCACGGGAAGCCGGGTGCCCGGCGCGCTGGTCGAGAGCCGCCGGAGGCGAAGACGTGTCGAGCGCACCCGAGCAACGGGCGGAACGGGACGGGCGGGACGACCGGTTCGCAGGCGCCCCCGCCCGGCCCGGCGCGGAGGGCGGCGCGGCACCGCCCGCCGTGGCCGCCGTCAACGGCCACCGGCGGCCGGAGGGCCCGCCCCCGGCCCGCCCGGCGGTGCGGCCGGGCAGCTCGGAGCCGCTGGGCGCGCGCTACCGCGTCGGCGCCGACGGAGTGGCGGGGACCAATTTCGCCCTGTGGGCCGGCGGGGCGGAGGCCGTGGAGCTGTGCCTGTTCGACGACGAGCCCGGCGCGGGCCCCGAGGGCACGCCGGGCCAGGAGCGCGAAACCCGCCTCTTCCTGGACGAGTTGACGCACGAGATATGGCACGGCTTCGTCCCGGGCGTGCGGCCCGGCCGCCGCTACGGCTACCGCGTGCACGGCCGCTGGGACCCCTGGACCGGCGCCCGCTGGAACCCCGCCAAGCTCCTCCTCGACCCCTACGCCCGGGCCGTGGACGGTGACTTCACCCTCCCGCCCGAGGTCTACGGACACGTCCGCGACTGGCCCCAGCAGTACGTCGCCGACACCGTGCGCGACGACCGCGACTCGGCCCCGTACGTCCCCAAAGGCGTCGTCGTCGCGGACGACGACGACTGGGCGGACGACCACAGGCCGAAGACGCCGTGGGCCGACTCGGTCATCTACGAACTGCACGTGCGCGGCTTCACCATGCGCCACCCCGGCATCCCGGAGCGGCTGCGCGGCACGTACGCGGGGCTCGCGCACCCGGCGGCCGTCGATCACCTGGTGCGCCTCGGGGTGACCGCCGTCGAGCTGCTGCCGGTCCACCAGTTCGCGCACGAGGACCACCTGCTGCGGCGCGGGCTGCGCAACTACTGGGGCTACAACTCCATCGGCTACTTCGCGCCGCACGCCGGCTACGCGGCGACCGGGACGCGCGGCCGGCAGGTCGGCGAGTTCAAGCGGATGGTGCGGGCCCTGCATGCGGCGGGCATCGAGGTCATCCTCGACGTCGTCTACAACCACACGGCGGAGGGCGGCGAGCTCGGGCCGACGCTCTCCCTGCGCGGCGTGGACAACCGCCGCTACTACCGCCTCCAGGACGACGCCCGCCGCTACGCCGACTACACCGGCTGCGGCAACACCCTCCACGTGGTGCGGCCGAACGTCCTCCGCCTGATCACCGACTCGCTGCGCTACTGGGTGACGGAGATGGGCGTCGACGGCTTCCGCTTCGACCTGGCGGCGGCGCTGGCCCGGTCGATGCACGACGTCGACATGCTCTCCCCCTTCCTCGCGGTCATCGCCCAGGACCCGGTGCTGCGCCGCGTCAAGCTCATAGCCGAGCCGTGGGACGTGGGGTCCGGCGGCTATCAGGTGGGCGCCTTCCCGCCGCTGTGGACGGAGTGGAACGACCGCTACCGCGACGCCGTGCGCGACTTCTGGCGGGGCGCGCTGCCGGACGTACGGGACCTCGGCTACCGCCTGTCCGGCTCCAGCGACCTCTACGCCTGGGGCGGCCGCAGGCCGTACGCCTCCGTCAACTTCGTCACCGCCCACGACGGCTTCACCCTGCGCGACCTCGTCAGCTACGAACAGAAGCACAACGAGGCCAACGGCGAGGGCAATCGCGACGGCACGGGCGACAACCGGTCCTGGAACTGCGGCACCGAGGGCGGCACCGACGACGCGGCCGTCCTCGCGCTGCGCCGGCGGCAGGCCCGGAACCTGCTGACCACGCTGCTGCTGTCCACCGGCGTGCCGATGCTGGTGGCCGGTGACGAGATGGGCCGCACGCAGGGCGGCAACAACAACGCGTACTGCCAGGACAACGACACCAGCTGGATCGACTGGTCACTCCTGGAGGACCCCGGCTGGCGGGCGCTCGCCGAGCTGTCCGGCCGGCTCCTCGCCCTGCGCCGCGCCCACCCCGTGCTGCGCAGCCGCTCCTTCTTCTCCGGCCGCCCCCAGGCGGCGGACGGGCTGCGGGACCTGGCCTGGTTCGCGGCGGACGGCACGGAGATGACGGAGGCCGACTGGTACGCACCGGCGGCCACGCTCGGCATGTTCCTCTCCGGCCGCGACATCCCGCGGCGCGGCTCCTCGGGCGAACCGGTCACCGACGACAGCTTCCTGACGGTCCTGCACGCGGGCCCCGGGCCGGTCCGCTTCACGCTGCCCGGGCCGCCGTGGGCCTCGGCGTACGAACTCCTCGTGAACACGGCGCTGGAGGGGCAGGCGGCGGCGCCGGGAACGGTGCGGCCGGGGGGCACGCCGGTGGCTGTGCGGCCGCGCTCAGTTCTTCTCCTGAGGGCCGTGCCGGCGGTGCCTTCCTCGCCCCGTCCGTGCCCGTAGCCGCCTGCGGCGGGCTTGTTCCCCTATCCCGCCCCTTCCCGAAACTGGGGAGACCCCGGACCCCAGCGACCTTCGGTCGCGTCCTCAAACTCCCCCAGCTACCGCTGGGAGGTGCCCCCAACGGGCTGGTTTTCCAGCCCGTCCGGCGTTTGAGGACAACGCGGCGAAGCCGTGTTGCGGGGTCTGGGGCGCAGCCCCAGTTTCGGGAAGGGGCGGGGCTGGGGAAAAAGCCCGCCGCAGGCGCAAGCAACCCGCACCCAGTCCGGGAAAAACACATGGGCACGGTAAGCCGTCAACCGTACCCTCGCTCCTGATGACTGCCACCCGAGAAGTGCCCCACTCAACTGCCCGGTCGCTGCTGCGTCTTCGGCCCTACGTCCGCCCCGTCCGCACCCGCCTGTTCGCCGCCGCGGCCGTGGCGGTCGTCGCGTCCTGTGTCGGTCTCGCCTTCCCGCTGGTGCTGAAGTGGATGGTGGACGGCCCGGTCGCCGGCCGCGACCCGTCGGGCGTCTGGCTGGGCGGCGCCCTGCTGCTGGCCCTCGGCGCGGTGGAGGCGGCGCTCTTCATGACGCGCCGCCGGCTGATCGCCCGCCCGCTGGCCCGCGTCGAGGCCGACATGCGGGCGGACCTCTACGCCCGCCTCCAGCGGCTGCCGGTGGCCTTCCACGACCGCTGGCCCTCGGGGCAGTTGCTGTCGCGCGGCACGACCGACCTGATGCTGCTGCGCATCTTCCTGGCGTTCCCGCTGACGTTCCTGCTCGTCAACGGAGTGACCATCGTGGTCGGCTTCGTCATCCTGCTGATGCAGCAGTGGCTGCTGGGCCTGGTGCTGCTCGCGCCGGTGGTGCCGCTGGTCGCGCTCTGCTGGACGTTCGAGGAGCGCTACTCCCGGGCCGCGCGCACCGCGCAGGACCAGGTGGGCGATCTGACGACGGCCGTGGAGGAGAGCGTCCTCGGCATCCGCATCATCAAGGGCTTCGGGCGGCACCACCGCCAGGAGCGCTCCTTCATGGCGCTCTCCGGCCGGCTGCGGTCGACCGAGCTGCGCAAGGCGGGCCTGCTGGGGACACTCTGGGCGCTGATCATGATCCTGCCGGAGCTGGCGATCGGGGCGGCGCTGCTGCTCGGGGTGGTGCAGGTCGCCGACGGCGAGCTGTCCGCGGGCACCCTGGTGGCGTTCCTCTCGACGGCGCTCGCGCTGCGCTGGCCGGTGGAGTCGATCGGCTTCCTGCTCGCGGTGACGAACGAGTCGGCGACGGCCGCGGACCGCTTCTTCGAGGTGCTCGACACGGAGCCGCCCGCCGAGGCCGTCGAGGCGCCGGCGGGCGACCGGGCGCGGGGCGACGGAATCCGCCTGGAAGGCGTGGAGTTCCGCTACCCCGACGCGCCCGCCGGGTCCCCGCCCGTGCTGCGCGGCATCGACCTGCACATCAGACCCGGCGAGACCATGGCCCTGGTCGGCACCACCGGCAGCGGCAAGACCACCCTCACCGCGCTGCTGCCCCGCCTCCACGAGGCGACCGCCGGGCGGATCACCCTGGACGGCCAGGACATCGCGGCGCTCCCCCGCGAGCGGCTGCGCGAGCTCGTCTCCGTCGCCTTCGAGGACCCCACGCTCTTCTCGGCCACCGTCGCCGAGAACGTCCTGATGGGCGCCGCGCACGCCCAGGAGGCCGATCTCGTACGGGCCTTGTCGGTCGCCCAGGCCGACTTCGTGCACGCCCTGCCGGACGGCCCCGGCACCCAGGTCGGCGAGCAGGGGCTGAGCCTGTCCGGCGGTCAGCGGCAGCGCCTCGCGCTGGCCCGCGCGGTCGTCGGCTCACCCCGCTTCCTCGTCCTCGACGACCCGCTCTCCGCGCTCGACGTCCACACCGAGGCCCTGGTCGAGGCGGCGCTGCGCGACGTGCTGGCGACGACCACGGCCCTGGTGGTCGCCCACCGCCCCTCCACCGTCCTGCTCGCCGACCGGGTGGCCCTGCTCTCGGGCGGGCGCGTCACGGCGGTCGGCACCCACCACGAACTGCTGCACGGCAACGAGGAGTACGCGTCACTGATGTCCGGCCGGGACGACCACGCCTTCCAGGGAGGGCCGCGACGATGACCACCACCGTTCCCGAGGAGCAGGAGGAGCGGACGGAGCAGACCGGGCAGACGGAAGGGGCCGGGCGGGCGGACGCCGGCGACCCCGTCGCCCAGGACGTCCTGCCCGCCCCCAAGGGCGCCTCCCGCGCGCTGCTGCGCTCGCTCCTCGCCCCCGCCCGGGGCGCGGTCCGGCTCGCCGTCGTCGTCCTGCTGCTCCAGCAGGCCGCCGTCCAGGCGGGCCCCCTGCTGGTGGCGTACGCCATCGACCGCGGAGTGCCCGCCGTGCGCCACGGCGACCACGGCCCGCTGGTCGCCGCCGGCGTCGCCTACGCCCTGTGCGCGCTGGCCTCCGGCCTCCTCCAGCTGGTCTTCGTGCGGCTGTCGGCCCGCATCGGCCAGGACATGCTCCTGGACCTGCGCGGCCGGATCTTCCGCCACGCGCAGTCGCTCAGCGTCGACTTCCACGAGCGCTACACCTCCGGCCGGCTGATCTCCCGCGCGACCTCCGACGTCGAATCGATCCGCGAGCTGCTCAACGACGGCCTCCAGGAGCTCATCGCCGTCGCCCTGTCGGTGGTGTACGTCTCGGCGACGCTGCTCTGGCTCGACTGGGGCATCGGGGGCGCGGCCCTGCTGTCCCTCGCCCCGCTGTACCTCTTCGTGCGCTCCTACCAGCGCCGCGCCCTGGCCGTCTACGGCGAGCGGTCCACGGCGATCGCGGCCGTCATCGTGAAGTTCACCGAGACGATGAACGGCATCCGGCCGGTGCAGGCGTTCCGCCGGGAACGCGCCAACGAGGCGCACTTCGCCGAGCTCAACTCCCGCCACCGGGGCGCCAACGCGGCCGCGATGCTGGAGATGGCCCGATACATCTTCTCGTCCCGGCTGGTGGCCAACACGGCGCTGGCGGCGATCGTCCTGTGGGGTGCCTACCGCGTGGCCTCGGACGACCTGGCCCTGGGCGCGCTCGCCGCCTCGGTGCTCTACCTGCGGCGCCTGTACGACCCGATCGACCGGCTCGGGATGTTCCTCAACACCTACCAGTCGGCCGCCGCGTCCCTGGAGAAGATCGCCGGTCTGCTCGCCCAGCGTCCCTCCGTCCCGGAGCCCGCGCACCCCAGGACGCTGCCGGAGCGTCCCGCGGGCAGCCCGGGCCGTGAGGTCGTCTTCGACGGGGTGCGCTTCGCCTACCGCACGGGCGGCGAGGTGCTGCCGCGCTTCTGCCTGACCCTGGCCGCCGGGCGGACGGTGGCCGTCGTCGGCTCCACCGGCGCCGGCAAGTCCACGCTGGCCAAGCTGCTCGCCCGCTTCTACGACCCGACCGAGGGCGAGGTCCGGCTCGACGGCGTCCCCTTGCGCGAGCTGGCCGTGGCGGAGCTGCGCCGCGGGGTCGTCATGGTCACCCAGGAGTCGTTCCTCTTCTCCGGCACGGTCGCGGAGAACATCGCCATCGGCCGCCCCAACGCGACGCGCGAGGAGATGGAGCAGGCGGCGAAGGCCATCGGCGCGCACGACTTCATCACCGCGCTGCCGGACGGCTACGACACGGACGTCCGCAAGCGCGGCGGCCGGATCTCGGCGGGGCAGCGCCAGTTGATCGCCTTCGCCCGCGCGCTCCTCGCGGACCCCGCGGTCCTCATCCTCGACGAGGCGACGTCCTCGCTGGACATCCCCGGCGAGCAGGCGGTGCAGGCCGCGATGCGGACGGTGCTGCGCGGGCGCACGGCGGTGGTGATCGCGCACCGTCTGTCGACGGTCGAGATCGCGGACCGGGTGCTGGTCGTGGCCGACGGCCGCGTCGTGGAGGACGGCACGCCGGCCGAACTCGTCGCCGGCACGGACCGCTTCGCGGACCTCCACCGGGCCTGGCGGGACAGCCTGGTCTGACGGCGGCGCCCGGCCGGGCCCGGTGCCCCGGGTCCGGCCGGCGGCTTGTCCGTCATCGGACTGCACCATTTCCGGTCGCGATGGCGCCCCCGGCGGCCCCACCGCCCGGCCGCCGTCGCGGAGTTCGAGGGTCCCCCACCCCGCATCCTTCCCGATCCGCTATGCGGACCCCGGTCGTTCGTCAACGGACGCTATCCGGCCAACTTGCCGCCACGCTCCTGACACGTACATGCCCTCGGTGGCACTCTTCCCTCCACCGACGCACAGCTCCCTCACAGGAACCCGGCAGGGCGTCGCGCACCCCCCTTTCTTCGCCTTCCTTCATCGGCTTCCCCCCCTGACGCATCGCGTTCTCCCTCGCTCTGTCCGGGCGGCCGACTCGGCCGCCCGGCCTCCCTTCGGCCACCCACCGTGGCCACCGCAGAAGGAGTCAGTGTGAGACCCACCCCCCATAGGCGCGCAGTCGCCACCGGCGCACTGGTCGCCGTCACCGCGGTCCTCGCCGTCGGCGCGCAGACCGGTGCCGCCACCGCGAAGTCCGACCACACGACCGCGGGCCGCAAGGTCGTGGCCAAGGCCGACCCCGGCGCACTGCCCGCCAAGCTCACCCCCTCGCAGCGCGCCGAGCTGATGCGCGAGGCCAACGCGACCAAGGCCCGGACCGCCCGGACGCTGGGTCTCGGCGCCAAGGAGCGACTGGTCGTGAAGGACGTCGTCAAGGACGTCGACGGCACCAGCCACACCCGCTACGAGCGCACCTACGACGGCCTGCCGGTCCTCGGCGGGGACCTCGTGGTCGACGCGACCGGGAGCGGCACGGTCAAGACCGTCGCCAAGGCCACCAAGGCCCGGCTCGCGGTGGCCACCACCAGGCCGTCCCTCGCGGCCTCCACCGCGGAGAAGCAGGCGGTGAAGGCCGCGAACGCGCAGGGCTCGAAGGCCACCGGGGCCGACGCGGCGCCGCGCAAGGTGATCTGGGCTGCGGGCGGGACGCCGGTCCTCGCCTACGAGACCGTGGTCGGCGGCCTCCAGGACGACGGCACCCCGAACCAGCTGCACGTCGTCACGGACGCGAGGACGGGCAAGCAGCTCTTCTCGTACCAGGGCATCAAGACCGGCACGGGCAACACGCAGTACAGCGGCCAGGTCACGCTCGGCACGACGCAGTCCGGCGGCTCGTACACCCTGAACGACGGCACGCGCGGCGGGCACAAGACGTACAACCTCAACCACGGCTCGTCGGGCACCGGCTCGCTCTACACCAACTCCACCGACGTGTGGGGCAACGGCAGCAACAGCGACGCGGCCACCGCCGGCGCCGACGCGCACTACGGGGCCCAGCTCACCTGGGACTACTACAAGAACGTGCACGGCCGCACCGGCATCCGCGGCGACGGCCAGGGCGCGTACAGCCGGGTCCACTACGGCAACAGCTACGTCAACGCCTTCTGGGACGACGGCTGCTTCTGCATGACGTACGGCGACGGTTCGGGCAACGCCAAGCCGCTCACCGCGATCGACGTGGCCGCGCACGAGATGACGCACGGCGTCACGTCCGCCACCGCCAACCTCACCTACAGCGGGGAGTCCGGCGGGCTGAACGAGGCGACGTCCGACATCATGGCCACCGCCGTGGAGTTCTGGGCGAACAACCCGAGCGACCCGGGTGACTACCTCATCGGCGAGAAGATCGACATCAACGGCAACGGCACGCCGCTGCGCTACCAGGACAAGCCGAGCCGTGACGGCCGCTCCAAGGACGCGTGGTACTCCGGCCTCGGCGGACTCGACGTGCACTACTCCTCGGGCCCCGCCAACCACTGGTTCTACCTCGCGTCCGAGGGCAGCGGCCCGAAGGACATCAACGGCGTGCACTACGACAGCCCGACCGCCGACGGGCTGCCGGTCACCGGCATAGGCCGGGACAACGCCGCGAAGATCTGGTTCAAGGCGCTGACCCAGCGCATGCAGTCCAACACCGACTACGCGGGCGCGCGGGACGCGACGCTGTGGGCCGCCGGTGAGCTGTTCGGCGTCGGCAGCGAGACGTACAACAACGCCGCCAACGCGTGGGCCGCCATCAGCGTCGGCAGCCGGGTCTCGTCCGGCGTGACCGTCACCGCGCCCGGCGACCAGACCAGCATCGTGAACACGGCGGTCCAGCTCCAGATCAAGGCGACGAGTTCCCCGGCCGGTTCGCTGGCCTACTCGGCCTCCGGGCTGCCCGCCGGGCTGTCGATCAGTGCCTCGACCGGACTGATCTCCGGCACGCCGACCGCGACCGGCACCAGCACGGTGACCGTGACGGCGAAGGACACGGGCGGCAGGACGGGCACCGCCACCTTCAAGTGGACCGTGAACACCACGGGCGGCGGCAGCGTCTTCGAGAACACCACCCCCGTGGCCATCCCCGACGCGGGAGCGGCCGTCACCTCGCCGATCGTCGTGACGCACAGCGGCAACGGCTCGTCCGGGCTGAAGGTGGACGTGAACATCACGCACACCTACCGCGGCGACCTCCGGATCGACCTGGTGGCCCCGGACGGCAAGTCGTGGCGGCTGAAGGACTCCGACGCCTGGGACTCCGCGGCGGACGTGAAGGAGACGTACACCGTGGACACCTCCGCCTCCTCGGCCACCGGCACGTGGAAGCTCCAGGTGCAGGACGTGTACGCGGGTGACAGCGGCACCCTGAACAGCTGGCGGCTCAGCTTCTAGCGCACCTGGTCCGGACGCCGCCCGGGGTGAGCGCGACTCCCCCGGGCGGCGTCTCTCACGTCCTCGCCGGGATCTAGCGCAGCAGCACCCCGGCCCCCTCCCCCGTCGCCTCCGACGGCAGCGTCACCAGCCCCATCTCCGCCCCGCTGGCCAGCAGGCGGTGCGCCGGCAGGATCCGCACCGTGTAGCCGAACGGTCCCGTGCGGTCGAGCGTCAGCGGGCCCTCGTAGAGGCGGCGGCCGTCGAGGCCCGGCGCCCCCGTCGGCTTCAGGGGGAACGTCGAGGTGCGGCTCAGGCAGTCCGCGGGGTCGACGCGCCCGGCGACCGCCTGCACCTCGACGTCCGCGGGTTCGAGTCCGCCGAGGGTGACGCTCACCCGCAGGGAGACCGTGGAGCCCAGTTCCGCCGTGCCGTTGAGCGCGGTGTCCGCGACCGCTTCGACGTGGTCGACGGCGACGCCCGCCCACGCGTCGCGCACCCGCCGCTTCCAGCCCGCCAGTTCCCTGGCGGCGTCCGCGCCCAGCGCGCGCTGCGCCTCGGCGGCGGGGCCGTAGAGCCGCTCCACGTACTCCCGGACCATGCGCCCGGCGAGCACCTTGGGGCCGAGGGTGGTGAGCGTGCCGCGGACCATCTCGATCCAACGGCCGGGAAGGCCGCCCGCGCCCCGGTCGTAGAAGCGCGGCGCGACCCGCTCCTCCAGCAGCCGGTAGAGGGCGGTGGCCTCCAGGTCGTCGCGGCGTTCCTCGTCCGTCGCGGCGCCGTCGGCGGTGGGGATGGCCCAGCCGAAGTCGGGTTCGTACCACTCGTCCCACCAGCCGTCCAGGACGGACAGGTTGAGACAGCCGTTGAGCGCGGCCTTCATGCCGGAGGTGCCGCACGCCTCCAGGGGGCGCAGCGGGTTGTTCAGCCAGACGTCGCAGCCGGGGTAGAGCTTCTGGGCCATGGCCATGCCGTAGTCGGGCAGGAAGACGATGCGGTGGCGCACGCGCGGGTCGTCGGCGAACCGCACGAGCTCCTGCACGAGGCGCTTGCCGCTGTCGTCCGCGGGGTGGGCCTTGCCGGCGACGACGATCTGGACCGGCCGCTCGGGGTGGAGCAGCAGTTCCATCAGCCGGTCGCGGTCGCGCAGCATCAGGGTGAGGCGCTTGTACGAGGGGACGCGGCGGGCGAAGCCGATGGTGAGGACGTCGGGGTCGAGCACGCCGTCGATCCAGCCGAGTTCGGCGGTGCCCGCGCCGCGCTCGCGCCAGGAGGCGCGCAGCCGCCTCCGCACCTCTTCGACGAGCTGTTCGCGCAGGGTGCGGCGCAGTTCCCAGATGTCGGCGGCGGCGATGCCGTCGACGGCGTCCCAGCGCCGGGAGCCGCCGACGGTGAGGGCGTCCTCGGCACGCCCGGCGCCGACCTGCCGGGCGCCGAGCCGCATGACCTCGGGGGCCACCCAGGTGGGGGCGTGGACGCCGTTGGTGACGGAGGTGATGGGCACCTCGTCGGCGTCGAAGCCGGGCCACAGGCCCGCGAACATCTGGCGGCTGACCTGCCCGTGGAGGGTGGAGACGCCGTTGGCGCGCTGGGCCAGGCGCAGGCCCATGACCGCCATGTTGAAGAGGTTGGGCTCGCCGCCGGGGTAGCTCTCCAGGCCGAGTTCGAGGACGCGTTCGACGTCGATGCCGGGGAGTTCCCCGGCGGGGCCGAAGTGGCGGGCGACGAGCTCGCGGTCGAAGCGGTCGATGCCGGCGGGCACGGGCGTGTGGGTGGTGAAGACGGCTCCGGCGCGCACGCTCTCCAGCGCGGAGTCGAAGTCGGCGCCCTGTTCGGCGAGTTCGCGGATGCGCTCCAGGCCGAGGAATCCGGCGTGGCCCTCGTTGGTGTGGAAGACCTCGGGCTCGGCGTGGCCGGTGAGCCGGCAGAACGTACGGAGCGCGCGCACCCCGCCGATGCCCAGGAGCATCTCCTGGAGCAGCCGGTGCTCGCCCCCGCCGCCGTAGAGCCGGTCGGTGACGTCGCGCTCGCGGGGGCCGTTCTCCTCGACGTCGGAGTCGAGGAGGAGCAGGGGGACGCGGCCGACGCGGGCCTGCCAGATGTAGGCGAGCAGGGAGCGGCCGCCGGGGAGGGCGAGGGAGACGCGGCTGGGGGTGCCGTCGGGTTCGCGGAGCATCCGCAGCGGGAGCTCGTTGGGGTCGAGCAGGGGGTAGTGCTCCTGCTGCCAGCCCTCGCGGGAGAGGGACTGGCGGAAGTACCCGTGGCGGTAGAGCAGTCCGACGCCGATGAGGGGGACGCCGAGGTCGCTGGCGGACTTGAGGTGGTCGCCGGCGAGGATGCCGAGGCCGCCGCTGTACTGCGGGAGGGCGGCGGTGATGCCGAACTCGGGGGAGAAATAGGCGACGGCGGCGGGCAGTCCCTCGGGCTGTTCCTGATACCACCGCCGGCCGGTGAGGTAGTCGTGCAGATCGTCGGAGGCGGCGGCGAGGCGGCGGCGGAAGCGGCGGTCCTCGGCGAGGGCCGCCAGCCGGTCGGCGGAGACGGTCCCCAGCAGCCGCAGGGGGTCCCCGGCGGCGGCCCGCCAGCCGTCGGGGTCGACGGACTGGAAGAGCTCGCGCGTCTCGGGGTGCCAGGACCAGCGCAGGTTGCGCGCCAGCTCGCTGAGCGGTCGTAGGGGCTCCGGAAGGACGGGGCGCACACTGAATCGACGAATGGCCTTCACTGTCACGACGGTAGCGCCGTGACGCTCCCGATTCCGGGTTGTTGGGGGCACTGCCCGCCCCGGCCGGGAGCGGACGGCGAACGCGCCCCGTGGTGCCGGGCGGGTGTGTGGATATACCTGTGGAGCGGGCCGGTGCCGCCGCTGTCACGGCGGCCTTCTCAGCAGAGCGGACTCCGCCGTCTACAGCACACGCGCGAGCACGGAATACGCCACGCGTACAGCAAGCGCTCCGGCAGCCGGGTGACCCTACGGCTTACGTGGTGGCCGCGGGCCCGGCGCTACCCCGTCCGGCCTCCGCCTATCCCCTTCCGGCACATTGCACACGATCGGCCCAACGGGGAGACTTCCTACGGGTGACGGGACGCCGACCGTCCTCCCCTCGCGGTGCCACGGGAACTACGCACCGGTAGGTCCCACGGGACGGGCATGCTCGCCAGGTGCCGATGGGAAAGCTCAAACGGTACGCAGTGAAGTCACCGTCCCCGCCCCGTCGTCCACGGCTCCGTCTCCGGCGCATTTCCTCCGCATCCACCCGGGTGAACGCGGGCAGGAGCAGTCATGCCCGCGACCGGCCGAGCGCCGGCGCAGCCGATAGAAAGAACAGAACCGCCAGACCTCCAGATCCCGTCGAACCTCCAGGTGATTCCATGATCGGTCGCATCCCCGTCCTGGACCTCGGCCCGCTCGTGGACTGCGGCCGCAGACCGGTCAAGGCCGTGGCGGGCGAGTCCTTCCAGGTGACCGCCACCGTCTTCCGCGAGGGCCATGACGCGGTGGGCGCGAACGTGGTGCTGCGGGGGCCCGCCGGCCGGTCCGGGCCGTGGACGCCGATGCGGGAGCTGGCGCCGGGCACCGACCGCTGGGGCGCCGAGGTCACCCCGGACGCGGAGGGCCGCTGGACGTACGCGGTGGAGGCGTGGAGCGACCCGGTGGAGAGCTGGCGGCACCAGGCCCGGATCAAGATCCCGGCCGGGATCGACTCCGAACTGGTCCTGGAGGAGGGCGCGCTGCTGTTCGAGCGGGCCGCCGCCGGGGTGCCGAAGAACGACGGCAGGGAGGCGGTGCTCGCCGCCGTCGACGGCCTGCGGGACGCCGGCCGGCCGGCGGCCGGGCGGCTCGCCGCCGCGCTGGCCCCCGACGTCACGGCCGCCCTGGCCGCCCACCCGCTGCGCGAACTGGTCAGCAGCGGCCGGCCGGTGCCGGTCCTCGTCGAGCGCGAACGGGCGCTGTTCGGCTCGTGGTACGAGCTGTTCCCCCGTTCCGAGGGCGCGCGGCTGCCCCAGGACGGGCCGCCGGTCAGCGGCACCTTCCGGACGGCGGCCGAGCGGCTCCCGGCCGTCGCGGCCATGGGCTTCGACGTGGTCTACCTCCCGCCGGTGCACCCCATCGGCACCGCCTTCCGCAAGGGCCCCAACAACGGCCTGACGGCGGGTCCGTACGACGTGGGCAGCCCCTGGGCGATCGGCTCCGCCGCCGGCGGGCACGACGCCCTGCACCCGGACCTCGGCACCTTCGAGGACTTCGCCCACTTCGTGGCGCGGGCGCGCGAGCTGCGCATGGAGGTGGCGCTCGACTTCGCGCTCCAGTGCTCCCCGGAGCACCCGTGGGTGGACAAGCACCCCGAGTGGTTCCACCACCGCGCCGACGGCTCCGTCGCGTACGCCGAGAACCCGCCGAAGAAGTACCAGGACATCTATCCGCTGGCCTTCGACGCGGACTTCGACGGGCTCGTCCGGGAGACGCTGCGGGTGCTGCGCTTCTGGATGGCGCGCGGGATCCGGATCTTCCGGGTCGACAATCCGCACACCAAGCCCGTGTCCTTCTGGGAGAAGGTCATCGGCGACGTGGGCCGCACGGACCCCGATGTGGTGTTCCTGGCCGAGGCGTTCACCCGGCCCGCCATGATGCGCACGCTCGGGGCGATCGGCTTCCAGCAGTCGTACACCTACTTCACCTGGCGCAACTCCAAGCAGGAGCTCACCGACTACCTGACCGAGCTGGCGGGGGACGCGAGCGCGGCGTGCATGCGGCCGAACTTCTTCGTCAACACCCCCGACATCCTGCACGCCTATCTCCAGGACGGCGGCCGCGCGGCGTTCGAGATCCGGGCCGTGCTCGCCGCGACGCTCTCCCCCTCCTGGGGTGTCTACGCCGGTTACGAGCTGTGCGAGAACACCCCGGTGCGGGCGGGCAGCGAGGAGTATCTGGACTCCGAGAAGTACCAGCTGCGGCCGCGGGACTGGGCCGCGGCGGAGCGCGAGGGGCGCAGCCTCGCGCCGTTGCTCACCGCGCTCAACCGGCTGCGGCGGCGGCAGCCCGCCCTCCGCCGGCTGCGCAACGTGCGTTTCCATGACGCCGACAACGACGCCGTCATCGCCTATTCCAAGCGGACCGGCGGCCCCGGCGGCTCCTGTGTGCTGACGGTCGTCAACCTCGACCCCCACCACACCCAGGAGGCCACGGTCTCGTTGAACATGCCGGAACTCGGCCTCGAATGGCACGAGTCCGTCCCGGTGCGCGACGAGCTCACCGGAGAGACCTATCACTGGGGCAGGGACAACTATGTGCGCCTGGAGCCGGGCCGTTCCATCGCGCCCGCGCACGTGTTCTCGCTGCGACCGTCCTCACCGATCGGAGGGTCACCCACACCATGATCGTCAACGAGCCCGTCCCCGACACGTTCGAGGACACCCCGGCGAAGGATCTGGATCCGGACTGGTTCAAGCGCGCCGTCTTCTACGAGGTGCTCGTCCGGTCGTTCCAGGACAGCGACGGCGACGGCATCGGCGACCTCAAGGGTCTGACGGCCAAGCTGGACTATCTGCAGTGGCTCGGCGTGGACTGCCTGTGGCTGCCGCCGTTCTTCCAGTCACCCCTGCGCGACGGCGGCTACGACGTCTCGGACTACACCTCGGTGCTGCCCGAGTTCGGTGACCTCGCCGACTTCGTGGAGTTCGTGGACGCGGCGCACCAGCGCGGCATGCGCGTCATCATCGATTTTGTCATGAACCATACGAGCGATCAGCACGAGTGGTTCCAGCAGTCCCGCGCGGACCCCGACGGCCCCTACGGCGACTACTACGTCTGGGCCGACGACGACAAGCAGTACCAGGGCGCGCGGATCATCTTCGTCGACACCGAGTCCTCGAACTGGACCTTCGACCCGGTCCGCAAGCAGTACTACTGGCACCGCTTCTTCTCCCACCAGCCGGACCTCAACTACGAGAACCCGGCCGTGCAGGAGGAGATCCTGGCCGCGCTGCGGTTCTGGCTCGACCTCGGCATCGACGGCTTCCGGCTCGACGCCGTGCCCTACCTCTTCGCCGAGGAGGGCACCAACTGCGAGAACCTGCCGCGCAGCCACGAGTTCCTCAAGCGGGTGCGGGCCGAGATCGACGCCGGCTACCCCGACACCGTGCTGCTCGCCGAGGCCAACCAGTGGCCAGAGGACGTCGTCGACTACTTCGGCGACTACACCACGGGCGGCGACGAGTGCCATATGGCGTTCCACTTCCCCGTGATGCCACGCATCTTCATGGCCGTACGGCGGGAATCCCGCTACCCGGTCTCGGAAATCCTGGCCAAGACCCCGGCCATTCCCTCGCGCTGCCAGTGGGGCATCTTCCTCCGCAACCACGACGAGCTCACGCTCGAGATGGTCACCGACGAGGAACGCGACTACATGTACGCGGAGTACGCCAAGGACCCGCGGATGCGCGCCAACATCGGCATCCGGCGCCGGCTGGCACCGCTGCTCGACAACGACCGCAATCAGATCGAGCTGTTCACCGCGCTCCTGCTGTCGCTGCCCGGCTCGCCGATCCTCTACTACGGCGACGAGATCGGCATGGGCGACAACATCTGGCTCGGTGACCGCGACGGCGTGCGGACGCCGATGCAGTGGACGCCGGACCGCAACGCGGGCTTCTCCTCCTGCGATCCGGGGCGGCTGTACCTGCCGACCATCATGGACCCGGTCTACGGCTATCAGGTCACCAACGTCGAGGCGGCGATGAGCAGCCCGTCCTCGCTGCTGCACTGGACGCGGCGGATGATCGAGATCCGTAAGCAGAACCCGGCCTTCGGGCTCGGCTCGTACACCGAGCTGTCCTCCAGCAATCCGGCGGTGCTGGCCTTCCTGCGCGAAGTGCGGGTGCCGGGGCAGCGGGACGACGACCTGGTCCTGTGCGTGAACAATTTCTCGCGCTTCGCACAGCCGACCGAGCTCGATCTGCGCGCGTTCAACGGCAGGCATCCGGTCGAGCTCATCGGCGGGGTGCGCTTCCCGGCCATCGGGGAGCTGCCCTACCTGCTGACCCTCGCGGGTCACGGCTTCTACTGGTTCCGGCTGCGGCAGAGCGCGCCCACGCCGCCGGGGCACTGAGCCGTGCCCGTGCGCGCCCGGGCCCGATCGGGCGCGCACGGGCGGTTTTCCCCCGCGAAGCCTGGGAACCCTCACTACTACGCACGGGCCGGACCGAACCGATCGACCACTGATCCACAACTGATCGCTTCCGCCGCCGGGGCCCTCCTCGCTCACGGGTCCGACAGCACGCACCGCACGCATCGCACGCACCGAATGCAGGGGGCCACCCGTGGCCGCCGGGGCTGACCGTACGGACGATCCTCGCCCGACACGTCCCGCACCGCACACCGGTCAAAGCCGCAATCCGGGACACTTTGCCCAATCTGTCGTGTGCCCGGGGAAAGGACGCGACGCCATGTCGGACGCTGCACCGTCCCACCGCGGGACCACCCGCCGGGGGACGCCCCCCGGACCTCTGTTGTCCTCGGTCCGTGCCGCCCCGGCCGACGCCGCGCAGCGGACGGACGCCGCCGGGGCGGGACTTCTGAGTTCCCTGGTGCCGCTGCTCGCGGAGTGGCTGCCCCGGCAGCGGTGGTTCGCGGGGAAGGGCCGTCCGATCACCGGCTTCACCCTCGTCACGGCGACCGAACTGCTCCCGCACATCCCCGGCACCACGGCGCCCGGCCTGCTGCACCTGCTCGTACGGGCCCACCAGACCGGCTCCCCCACGGCCCGCCCCGGCCCCCTCGACGCACCGGGCCCCGCCGTGCACGCGGGCACCGACGACTGCTACCAACTCCTGCTCGGCGTGCAGGACGTGCTGCCGCCCCACCTGGCCGGCACGCTCATCGGTCGCCCCTCCGGCGGCCCCCTGCACGGCCGCACCGTCTACGAGGGCCTCGCCGACCCCCGCCTCGCCGCCCTCCTCCTGGAGCGGCTGCGGACGCCCGGCCGGCTCGGACCGCTGCGCTTCACGCGCGAGGAGGGCGCCGTCATCCCCGCCGGGCTGACCCCTCGGCTGCTCACCGCCGAACAGTCCAACTCCTCGGTCATCTACGGCGAAACGTATATCCTCAAGCTCTTCCGTCGCGTCTGCCCCGGCACCAACCCCGACCTCGAACTGCCCCGCGCGCTCGCCGCCCGCGGCTGCAACCGGGTCCCGGCGCCCGCCGCGTGGTTCGAGGCCGAGCCGCCGGGCCCGGACGCCGACGCCCTCACGCTCGGCGTCCTCCAGCCCTATCTGCCCGGCTCCGCCGACGGCTGGCAGCTCGCGCTGAGCGCCCTCGCCGTACGGGCCGACTTCACCGCCTCCGCGCGCGCACTCGGGCACGCCACCGCCGAGGTCCACGGCGCGCTCGCCGAAGCGCTGCCCACCGTCGTGCTGCGCCGCCCCCAGCTGGAACACCTCGCCGCCGCGATGACCCGCCGCCTGGACGCCGCCGCCGACGCCGTGCCCGCCCTGCGCCCCTACCGGGCCGCGCTGCGCGCCGCGTACGACGAACTCGCCGCGCTCGGCCGGGCCGGGCGCACCTGGCACGCCCAGCGCATCCACGGCGACCTGCACCTCGGCCAGGCACTGCGCACCGCCGAGGACGGCCGCTGGGCGCTCATCGACTTCGAGGGCGAGCCCGCCCGCCCGCTGGCCGAGCGCTGCCGTCCGCAGCCCGCGGCCCGCGACGTCGCGGGCATGCTGCGCTCCTTCGACTACGCGGCCGCGGTCGGGCGCGCGAGCGGCGGCACCTGGTCCGCGCGCGCCCGCGCGGCCTTCTGCGAGGGCTACGCCACGGTGCGCGGCGACCCCCGCGAGGACCCCGAGCTGCTGCGCGCCCACGAGACGGACAAGGCCGTCTACGAAGTCCTCTACGAGGCCCGCCACCGCCCGGACTGGCTGCCCGTGCCGATGTCGGCGATCCGTCGGCTGGCGGATTCCCCGGCGGCGGGCGAGGCTGTCGCCGGAGCGGCGCGCCCGGGCGGCGGCATGCCCGGGCGCACGGACGAGGCGCCGGAGAGCGACGCGTCCGCATGACGAACCGGAGCCCAGCACCACCGATCCGCCCTCCGGCCTCCGCCGGGGGAAGCCCGAGGAGGACCGCCCCGTGACCGCTCGTCCCCCGTCCAGCCGCCCGTCGCCCGAGCCGGGAGCGGGCCGCCCCGCGGGCCCGTCCGGGATCCCGGCCACGTTCCTGCCCGGCCGGGCCCGCACGGGCCCGGTACCGCGCGCGGAGGGCGGCCGGCCGTCGGGCAGCGACGCGGGCGTACGCGCCACGTCGGCCGGGGACCCCGGCGGCGACCCGGCAGCCACGGGCGCGGCCTCGGGTCGCGGAGACGGCGAGCCCCGTACGGACAGTGGCGCGCCCAGGAGCGGCCAGGGGGCCCGTGCGGACAATGGCGCGGGCACCGACGACGGCGGGCTTCCGGGCAAGAGCGACGACCCGGGCGAGCGCCTCCGTGCAACTTCCGGCGGCGGGCCCGGCAAGGCCCGTACGGACGGCGACCCGGCCGCGCACGCGGCCTCGGGCGGCCGACCCGACAAGGCTCATGCAGGCGGCACCCGCGCAGACGGCGGCGCGACGGCGCGCAAGAGCGACGACCCTGACAAGGGCCTCCGTACAACCACCGGCGACGCACCCGGCAAGGCCCGTACGGGCAGCGACCCGGCCACGACCACGCGCGCGGCCTCGGACCGCGAACCCGGCAAGGCCCGCGGCGGCCGGGCCGCAGGCGGGAGCGGCAGCACGGCCGCGGGTGGGCGGGCCGGGAAGGGCCGGTCCCCGGCCGCCGGCGTGAGCCCCGCAGCTCGTGCCCCCCGCACCGCCGGCGCAGCCGCCGCAGCGGAGCCGCTCGGTGACGAGGAGCGCGACCGGCTGCTGCACGGCGCCCATCACGACCCGCACGCGCTGCTGGGCGCGCACCCCGTGCCGGGCGGTGTCGCGTTCCGGGCGCTGCGCCCGTTCGCCCGTTCGGTGGAAGTCATCGCCGAGGGTCTGCGGGCGGCGCTGCACGACGAGGGCGACGGCCTCTTCGCGGGCGTCCTCCCCCTCCGGGAGATCCCCGCCTACCGCCTGCTGGTGACCTACGACGACGCGGAGGCGGAGGTCCACGACCCGTACCGCTTCCTGCCGACGCTCGGCGACCTGGACCTGCACCTGATCCGCGAGGGCCGGCACGAGGAGCTGTGGCGGGCGCTGGGCGCCGAGCCGATGACCCACGAGGGCGTGAGCGGCACCCGCTTCAGCGTGTGGGCGCCGAACGCGCGGGGCGTGCAGGTGGTCGGGGACTTCAACTACTGGGACGGCACGGGCCATCCGATGCGCTCCCTGGGCGGTGCGGGGGTGTGGGAGCTCTTCGTGCCGGACCTCGGCGAGGGCGCGCTCTACAAGTTCCGGATCACCCGCCCCGACGGCTCGCACACGATGCGCGCGGACCCGATGGCCCGGCGCACCGAGGTGCCCCCCGCCAACGCCTCGATCGTGCACGCGTCGCACCACGCGTGGAAGGACGGCGCGTGGCTGGAGCGGCGCGGCGAGCGGCCCGTGCACGAGGCCCCGTTCTCCGTCTACGAGGTGCACCTGGCGTCCTGGCGGCCTGGCCTCACCTACCGGCAGCTCGCCGAGCAACTGCCCGCGTACGTCAAGGACCTCGGCTTCACGCACGTGGAGCTGATGCCGGTGGCGGAGCACCCCTTCGGCGGCTCGTGGGGCTACCAGGTCACGGGCTTCTACGCGCCGACGGCCCGGCTGGGCACGCCCGACGACTTCAAGTACCTGATCGACGCGCTGCACCGGGCGGGCATCGGGGTGCTGATGGACTGGGTGCCCGCGCACTTCCCGCGCGACGACTGGGCGCTGGCCGAGTTCGACGGGTGCCCGCTGTACGAGCACGGGGACCCGGCGCGGGCCGCGCACCCGGACTGGGGCACGCTGGAGTTCGACTACGGCCGCACGGAGGTCCGCAACTTCCTGGTGGCGAACGCCGTCTACTGGTGCCAGGAGTTCCACATCGACGGGCTGCGCGTGGACGCCGTGGCCTCGATGCTCTACCTCGACTACTCCCGCGAGGAGGGCCAGTGGACGCCCAACGTCCACGGCGGGCGGGAGAACCTCGACGCAGTGGCCTTCCTCCAGGAGATGAACGCGACCGTCTACCGCCGCTGCCCCGGGGTCGTCACCATCGCCGAGGAGTCCACCGCCTGGGACGGCGTCACCCGTGCCACCCACCACGTAGGGCCGGGCGGCTTCGGCGGCCTGGGCTTCGGCCTGAAGTGGAACATGGGCTGGATGCACGACTCCCTGCTCTACGTCTCCAAGGAGCCGGTCCACCGGAAGTACCACCACGGTGAGATGACCTTCTCCATGATCTACGCCTACAGCGAGAACTACGTGCTGCCCATCTCGCACGACGAGGTGGTGCACGGCAAGCGCTCGCTGGTCTCGAAGATGCCGGGCGACTGGTGGCAGCAGCGTGCCACCCACCGCGCCTACCTCGGCTTCATGTGGGCCCACCCGGGCAAGCAACTCCTCTTCATGGGGCAGGAGTTCGCCCAGGGCGCGGAGTGGTCCGAGGGTCACGGCCCGGACTGGTGGCTGCTGGACCCCTCCTACTCCGCGGCGGCCGACCACCGGGGCGTACGGGACCTGGTGAGCGACCTCAACCGCGTCTATCTCGACACGCCCGCGCTGTGGCAGCGCGACACCGTGCCCGAGGGCTTCGAGTGGGTCGACGGCGACGCGAGCGAGGACAACGTCTTCGCCTTCCTCCGCTACGACGCGGACGGCTCCCCCCTGCTGGCCGTCTCCAACTTCTCTCCCGTGGTGCGGCACCACTATCCGCTCGGCGTGCCGGCGCGGCCGACGGCCTGGGTGGAGGTGCTCAACACCGACGCGGAGCGGTACGGGGGTGGCGGGGTGGTCTCCCCGGACCCCGTCAAGTCGGAGGCGACGCGGCAGCACGGCCGCCCTGCCAGCGTGACGGTGACACTGCCGCCGTTGGCGACGGTGTGGTGGCGGGGGGTGTAGGGGCTCCGCCGCGTCGGGGGGCGCACACCCTCTTTGCTTTTTACCTCGCCTTTGCGATTGGATGACCTCAGCTTTTCCGAACGTCGAAGGAAACCTCCATGCAGCGCACCCTCCGCAACGCCCTGGCCGCCCTGGCCGTCACCGGCTCCGCCCTGGCACTGGCCGCCTGCGGTGGCGCCGAGGACAAGGTGACCGAGAGCGTGGACAAGGCGGTCACGGAGACGTACGAGGTGACGTACGAGATCACCGGGTCCGGCACCGCCACCGTCGACTTCAACGCGGGCAAGGGCACGGCGAACGAGCCGCAGCTGGAGACCGTCACGGACGCCGCGCTGCCCTGGAAGAGGACGGTCACCCTCAAGGGCATCGCCGCCCCCACGGTCCAGGCCACCGGGGCGGCCGACGGCGCGGAGGTGACCTGCCGGATCACCCACAAGGGCAAGGTCCTCAAGTCCGAGACGTCGAAGGACGCCTCGGCGCCGGCCTCCTGCGTGGCGGTCTCGCCGCTCGCCTGAGGGCGGGCGGGCGGCCCGGTCAGCCGGTCGCGGACGGCGTCGGGCCCGCCATCCGCTCACTGATCCACTGGATCGGGCCGCGGCCCAGGTTGGGGGCGTACGACGCGCCGTCATGCTTGCCGCCCTCTATCACGTGCAGATACGTGTGAATGGGCCCCTTGCCGTAAGTGGCCATGAAATTCCGGACGTTGGGCAGCGTCTTCTTGTTGCTCTCGCGGGTGCCGACCTGGAAGGCGAGACAGACGTCCGGCCCCTTGGCGGCGATCAGCCGCTCCGCGAGCACCTCGGGGTTGTTCTCCCGCATCTCCTTCTCGTGGCCGCGCCACAGCGGGGAGTCGGGCACGATGTCCGGGCCGTTGGCTATGACGGCCTTGAAGGTGTCCGGATGCTTCAGCACGGCCTTCAGACCCGCGAAGCCGCCGGTGGACGACCCCATGAACGCCCACCCGTCACGTGACTTCAGGGTGCGGAAGTTCGCCTTCATGAAGTCCGGGACGTCCTCGGTGAGCCAGGTGCCCATCTTCGGCTGGCCGGGTATGTCGCTGCCGTCCCAGTAGATCCCTTTGGTGTCCGGCCCCGGATTGAGCACCGGCATGGCCAGCAGGAACGGCCGGCTCTTGCCTTCCTCGTACCACTGGGCGATGTTCTCCTGGAGCCTGAAGCCGCCCATCCAGTAGTTGGTGCCGTATCCGGGACCGCCGGGCAGGGCGATCAGCACCGGGAAGCCGCTCCTCGCGAACTTCGGCTCGTCCGTGTATTCCTTGGGCGCCCAGACCCACA
Organism: Streptomyces sp. NPDC051173; assembly: GCF_040689515.1. NCBI lineage: Bacteria > Bacillati > Actinomycetota > Actinomycetes > Kitasatosporales > Streptomycetaceae > Streptomyces > Streptomyces sp. NPDC051173. The sequence goes on along the minus strand of NZ_JBFBBD010000078.1, from coordinate 7,831 downwards.
CCTTGCCCTTGAAGCCGGACTTCCGGCCCTCCAGCGTGACGACGCTGATGTGGGTGCCGTCGTCCAGTGTCCGTACGTTCGCGAACTCGGCGGCCGGGCCGGTCGGCATCAGCGTCCCCCCGTCGGCGGGCGGCACGCCCCGCTCCTCGGCCGCGCCGTAGCCGACGGGATCCCCCTTGTCCGTGAAGGGCGGTATCTCGAAGTAGCTCATGGCGAGCCAGGCGATCAGCCCGGCCGCGACCACGCACGCCACCCCGACGAGCCCGCGTCGGGCGCGCGACGCCCGGCGGCGGCCCCGGCTGACGTACACCACACACCCATGAACACACGGATTCGGCGGTCACGCGCGCGCTCCCGGCATCCGGGGGACGCCGGGCCGTACGGATCACACCTCGTCTCTCATCAGCCTCAGGTACACCACCGAGAAGAGTGCCCCCACCAGCAGCAGGAGCAGGGCGATCGCCGTGCCGTAGCCGATCAGGGACTTCAGGAACGCCTGGTCGTACATGAACACCGGCAGCGTCTGGCTGCGGTCGCCGGGCCCGCCGCGGGTCATCGCCCAGATGAGGCCGAAGACCGACAGCGTCTGGAGCGTGTTGAGCATCAGATTGGTGGCGATCGAGCGGCGGATCATGGGCAGGGTGACGTGCCAGAACCGCCGGAGGCCGCTCGCGCCGTCGACCTCCGCCGCCTCCGTGACGTCGCGCGGGATCCCCGCCAGGGCGGCGGAGTAGACGAGCATGGAGAAGGCGGTGCCGCGCCAGACGTTGGCGAAGGAGACCGCGAGGATCGGCAGCGTGAACAGCCAGTTCTGGGTGGGGAGATGGAGCCAGTCGAGGACGGCGTTCAGCGTGCCGCGGCGGTTGAAGAAGGTGTAGAGGAGGAAGCCCGCCACGATCTCCGGGAGCACCCACGCCCCGATCACGATCGAACCGGTCAGCGCGCGCACGGGCCGCGAGGCCCGGCGCATCAGCGCGGCGAGCGCGAGGCCCAGGGTGTTCTGGCCGACGATCGACGAGAGCACGGTGAAGACGAACGTCAGGAACACCGCGTGCCGGAAGGCCTCGTCGGCGAACGCGCGCCGGAAGTTGGCCAGCCCCACGAAGGACGCGGAAGCCTGGCCGGTCAACTGCGTGTCGGTGAAGGCGAGATAGACGCAGTACGCGATGGGCCCGGCGAGGAAGAGCAGCAGCAAGGTCGTCGCCGGGGCGATCGGCCACCATCGGAGGACTTCCCTCCGGCGGCGGCCGGGGCGCGGCGCGGCGGATCCGGCGCCCGCCACCTCAACGCTCCTCGACGCTCACGCCGGAGATCGACTTCAGCGCCGCGTCGTAGCGCCCTGCGGCCCGGGCGGCCGTGGCGTCGCCCGTCGTCACCGACTCCATGGCTTCCCGGATCGCGCCGGAGACCTGGGGATAGACCGGCAGCGCCGGCCGGTAGTGCGTGTCCTTGACCAGGCCGGTGAAGAAGCCGATCCCCGGCATGGACGTGAGATAGGCGGAGTCCGCCGCCACGTCGTCCCGTACGGCGATCCCCGCGTCCCGCACGTCCCATTTCACCGCGTTGTCCTTCGTCTGGAGCGTCTCGACGGCCTGCCAGGCCAGATCCGCCTTCCCCGACTTCGCGGAGACCGACCACGCCCAGCCGCCGGACATGCTGACGGCGCCGGGCGCGGCGCCGTTCTGGGTGGGGAACGGCGCCTGGCCCATCACCTGCGACCACCGCGGCCACGGTTTGCCGCCGGACGGCAGCCAGTTCTTGCCCAGCCAGTTGCCGTCGAGGTCGATGGCGAGCTTGCCCGACGGGATCCACTCGGTGGCCACATGGCTGTCGACGTTGGGGTCCAGCGCGTCCGAGGGGTCCGGCCCGAGCTTCTCGGCGTAGACGGTCCGGACGAATTCCAGCGCGTCCTTGAAGCCCTGGCTCCCGGCGATCCACTTCTTCGCGCCCGCGTCGTAGAGCGGGTCCTTCCCGGCCGCGCCACCGGTCCCGTACAGCAGCATCTCGAAGCCCTGCATGGTCGCGGCCTCGCCGGGGCCCTTGCCGGTGTAGACGTTGAGGGGGATCACGCCGGGCAGTGCGCGCTTGAGCGTACGGGCGGCGTCGAGCACGTCCTGCCAGGTGCGCGGCCGCCAGTCGGTGGGCAGGCCGGCCTTCGCGAAGAGCTCCTTGTCGAACCAGAGCCCCCTGGTGTCCGTGCCGTCCGGCACTCCGTACGTCCTGCCGTCCTCCGCCCGCACCGCGGCCTTCGCGGACGGCGCGAAGCGGGACCAGTCCTTCCAGCCGCCCAGCTTGTCGTCCAGCGGTCTCAAGTAGCCCGCTTTCGCGTCCGAGTTGATGACGAAGGTGTCCTCGCGCACGATGTCCGGGGCGGTCTTCGCGGACCGCATCATCTGCTGCACTTTGGAGTAGTAGTCCGCCTGCGCGGCCTGCACGGGGATCAGGCGCATCTTCTTGCCCGGGTGCTCCCGCTCGAACTGCTTCTTCACCTCGGCGAGATAGTCGTCCAGGATGCGGTTCTTGTTGTCCGTGGTGCGCTGGTAGGCGACCTTCACGGTGTCGGGGTCGCTGTGGCTCCCGCCGCAGGCCGCGAGCGGCAGCAGGGCGAGGACGGTGGTGAGGGCGAGGAGCGTGGGGGTGGTGGGGCGCACGGGTCCTCCTACGGGTTGCTTGCGCCTGCGGCGGGCTTTTTCCCCACCCCGCCCCTTCCCGAACTGGGGGCAAGCCCCCAGACCCCCAATAGTCAGCCCGTCCGGCGATTGAGGACAGCGCGCGAAGCGTGCTTCGGGGGTCCGGGGGCTTGCCCCCCCCCACGCGGCGGAGCCGCATATCAGACGCAGCCGGGAAGGGGCGGGGTGGGGAACAAGCGCCGCAGGCGCCAGCAACCCGCACCCGGCAATCGGCCCCCGCTACCGCCACCGATACCGCAACTCCGGCCTCCCCACCTGCCCATACCGCGGCGCGCGCGCCGCCCGGCCCGTGCAGACGAGATGTTCCAGATAGCGGCGCGCGGTGATGCGTGAGATACCCAGCGCCGTCGCCGCCGCCCCCGACGACACGCCCTCCGGGCCCGCCTCGCGGAGCGCCGCCGTCACCGTCTGGAGCGTGTCCAGGCTCAACCCCTTGGGCAGAGCGGCCGGTTGGGGGGCGCGCAGGGCGGCCAGCGCGCGGTCGACCTCCTCCTGGCCACTGGCCTCGCCGACGACCGCCCGGAACTCCGCGTAGCGCGCGAGCCGGTCGCGGAGGGTCGCGAAGGTGAACGGCTTCAGGACGTACTGCACGACGCCCAGCGAGACGCCCTCGCGGACGACCGCCAGGTCACGCGCCGAGGTCACCGCGATGACGTCCACGCCGTGCCCGGCGGAGCGCAGGGAGCGCACGAGCTGGAAGCCGTGCCCGTCGGGCAGGTAGAGATCGAGGAGGACGAGGTCGACGGGGGTCCGCTTGAGGAACTGCGTGGCCTCGCCCCGCGTGTGCGCCACCCCGGCCACGGTGAAACCGGCCACCCGCCGTACGTACAGCGCGTGCGCGGCGGCGGCGACGGGGTCGTCCTCCACGACGAGTACGCGGATCGGCCGGCCTGCCTGCTGGGGGACGCTCACGAGCGCACCTCCTCCCGTACCCGCAGGGGCAGCCGTACGGTGAACTCCGCGCCCCCGTCCGGCACCTCGGCGACCGCGACCGTGCCGCGGTTGCGCCGCGCCGCCTGCCGGACGAGCGCCAGCCCGAGGCCGCGGCCGTGCACGGCTGCGCCCTGCGTCTGGCCGGCCTTGGTGGTCCAGCCCCGCCGGAAGACCTCGTCCACCGCCTCGGGGGCGACACCGGGGCCGTTGTCGGCGACCCGCATCAGCAGTTCGCCCGCCTCGGCGCGCAGGGTCACGGTGACACGGGGGCGGCGGCCGGGGTCTTCGGCCGCCCCGTACGGCGCCGTCTCCGACCGGAGGGCCCCGGCGGCCGCGTCGACGGCGTTGTCGAGCAGATTGCCCAGGATCGTGACCAGGTCCCTGGCCGGGAGGCCGGCGGGCAGCAGGCCGTCGTCGATGCGTGTGTCGGGGGCGAGGACGAGCTCGACGCCGTGCTCGTTGGCCTGGGCCGCCTTGCCGAGGAGGAGCGCGGCGAGCACGGGTTCCGCGACGGCGGCGACGACCTGGTCGGTGAGTGCCTGGGCGAGTTCGAGCTCGGACGTCACGAAGTCGACGGCCTCGTCGGCGCGGCCGAGCTCGATGAGGGACACCACGGCGTGCAGCCGGTTCGCGGCCTCGTGCGCCTGCGAGCGCAGCGCCTCGGCGAAGCCGCGCACGGAGTCGAGTTCGCCGGACAGGGCCTGGAGTTCCGTATGGTCGCGCAGGGTCACGACAGTGCCGCTGCGCTCCCCGCCCGACACCGGCGAGGTGTTGACGACCACGATCCGGTCGTCGGTCAGGTGCAGTTCGTCCAGGCGCGGCTCGGCCGACAGCAGGGCGTCGGTGAGCGCGGGCGGCAGGCCCAGCGCGGTGACGCGGCGGCCGATCACCTCGCCGTCCAGGCCGAGGAGTTCCCGTCCCCCGTCGTTGATCAGCGCGATGCGCCGCTGCCCGTCCAGCATCAGCAGCCCCTCGCGCACGGCGTGCAGCGCGGCCTCGTGGTAGTCGTGCATCCGGCTGAGCTCCGTGGCGTTCATACCGTGGGTGTGGCGGCGCAGCCGGGCGTTGAGGACGTACGTCCCGGCGCCGCCGAGCGCGAGCGCGCCCAGGGCGACGCCGAGCAGGCCGACGAGCCGCCGGCTGACGTCGGCGCTGATCGCGTCCACGGTGATGCCCGCGCTGACGAGGGCGATCACACGCTGCCCGTCGGTGACGGGCGCGACGGCGCGCACGGAGGGCCCCAGCGTCCCGGTGTACGTCTCGGAGAAGATCCGGCCGCCGAGCGCGGGGGCGGTGTGGCCGAGGAAGCGTTCGCCGATCCGGTCCGGGTCGGGGTGGGTCCAGCGGGTGCCGTCCCGGTCCATGATCGTCACGAAGTCGACGCCGGTGTCGTGGCGCACCCGCTCGGCGTACGGCTGGAGCGCCACCGCCGGGTCCGCCGCCCGCACCGCGTCCCGCACGGCCGGGGAGGCCGCCGCGGCGGCCGCTGCCGCCGTCACCTCGCGGCGCGCGGAGTCCTCGGCCTGGCCTCGGTCGGACGCGTAGCCGAAGGCCGCGCAGCCCGCGACCACGGCGGCGACCAGCACGGTCTGCATCGCGAAGAGCCGGCCGGCCAGGCTGTGGGGGCGGCGTATGCGGGGTTTGCGCATGGCGGACAGTCTGACCTGGGCGGGCCCATGAACGTAATGCACGCAAGGGTGACCGCAGTCACATGGGCGTGCATAGTCGCCGGAGCCCCACCCGTCGGGAGGGTGGGCGACCTGGAGCCGCTACGACGGGGAGAAGACCCATGGCCACGCAGTCCGCACCGCAGTCACCGCCGGGAGGCCCGGCGAAGGCCGGCCGGGACCGTACGCACTACCTCTACCTCGCGGTGATCGCGGCGGTGCTCGTCGGCATCGCGGTCGGGTTCGCCGCGCCGGGCGTCGCCGTCGAGCTGAAGCCGCTGGGCACCGGCTTCGTCAACCTCATCAAGATGATGATCTCGCCGATCATCTTCTGCACGATCGTGCTGGGCGTCGGTTCGGTGCGCAAGGCGGCCAAGGTCGGCGCGGTCGGCGGCCTCGCGCTCGGCTACTTCCTCGTGATGTCGACCGTCGCCCTCGCCATCGGCCTCGTGGTCGGCAACATCCTGGAGCCGGGCAGCGGGCTGCACCTGACCGAGTCGCTGCGGCACGCGGGCGCGGCGCAGGCCAAGGGTGCGAGCGAGTCGACCTCCGACTTCCTGCTCGGGATCATCCCGACGACGATGGTCTCCGCCTTCACGGGCGGCCAGGTGCTCCAGACGCTGCTGGTGGCGCTCCTGTCCGGCTTCGCGCTCCAGGCGCTGGGCACGGCCGGCGAGCCGGTGCTGCGCGGCATCGGGCACGTCCAGAAGCTCGTCTTCCGCATCCTGTCCATGGTGATGTGGGTGGCGCCGGTGGGCGCGTTCGGCGCGATGGCGGCCGTGGTCGGGGCGACGGGCGTGGACGCGCTCAAGTCCCTCGCCGTCATCATGATCGGCTTCTACACCACCTGTCTGCTCTTCGTGATCGTGGTGCTCGGCACGCTGCTGCGGCTGGTGGCGGGGGTGAACGTCTTCGCCCTGCTGAAGTATCTGGGCCGGGAGTTCCTGCTGATCCTCTCCACCTCCTCCTCGGAGTCGGCGCTGCCGCGCCTGATCGCGAAGATGGAGCACCTGGGCGTCAGCCGCCCGGTCGTGGGCATCACCGTGCCGACGGGCTACTCCTTCAACCTCGACGGCACCGCCATCTATCTGACGATGTCCTCCCTCTTCGTCGCCGAGGCCATGGGCGAACCGCTCTCCGTCGGCCAGCAGGTCTCCCTGCTCCTCTTCATGATCGTCGCCTCGAAGGGCGCGGCGGGCGTGACCGGCGCGGGCCTGGCGACCCTCGCCGGCGGCCTCCAGTCGCACCGCCCCGAACTGGTCGACGGCGTCGGCCTCATCGTCGGCATCGACCGCTTCATGAGCGAGGCCCGCGCGCTGACCAACTTCGCGGGCAACGCGGTGGCGACGGTCCTCATCGGCACCTGGACGAAGGAGATCGACAGCGCCCGCTGCCACGAGGTGCTGAGCGGCCGGCTGCCGTTCGACGAGTCCTCACTGGCGGGCGACGACGGCCACGCCGCTCCGGCGCCGGAGCCGCGGGAGGCGGCGGGGGTGTGATCCCCGCGCGTCAGGTGGCGACGGCGCACGCCACGGCGACCGCGCCGCTGCCGACGGCGCTCCAGAAGAGCCACTTGAGCAGCCGGTTCTGCACCGTCCGCCCCCGGAGGTGCCGCTCCCCCCGCCAGGCGGCACCGTGGACCAGCTGCGGCCCCGCGAAGCACAGGACCGTCAACGCGGCCAGCAGCCCGGCGAACCAGCCGACGGCGTCGGTGACATCGAGCTTGTAGCACATATCGGGAAAACCGCACGAAGCGCTGACGCTCCGCCCCGTCGCGTACTTCACGTCGAGCTCGGCGTCCTCCATGACGGTCCTGCCGTCGGCGGAGCGGAAGCTCCCGAAACAGTCGGTGGAGGTGCCGCCGCGCGAGGTCTTACCGGTCTCGCACCGCCGCACGGTGAAGGTGCCGTGCGTACCGAACAGCCCGGAGGCGTGGGCGGAGTTCACGGCCCCGAGCGCGAGGACGGCCAGCCCGACGACAACGACGAAGGCACTGCCGAAACGTACGGTCCCGCTCGAGGCGTCTCTCATGGCCTCTCCTTTCGTGCGGCGCCCAATGTAGGACGGCGGGGCCCACTCCTGCCGGGCCGGGGTGCCATGCGCTCCGCACCGCCGTCGTCTGCGGTCGCGGACGAGCGACGGTGTCAACATGGGGTGACCACCCGCACGCCGTAAAACCCGGGAAAAGTCGGCCAGTTGAGCACGCAGGACGGTAGTGTCCCCACGTGATGCATCAGCGCTGAGTCTGGCCTCCGGGTCGGCTCGACGAGTTCGGGACTCCATCCGGGGGCCTCGGACGGGGTCGGCGCTGCCCGCCGCGTCCGAGGTTCCCTCGTGGAGCCTCACAGTCGGCGAGCTCCGACCTGAGGAAAGGCGCAGTATGACGCGTCACAGGAAGCCGAAGCCGCGGATCGACTGGCAGCGGACGAAGCACCGGGTGCAGGCATTGACGTGCTCCCTGGCCTAAAGTCCAGGGATTCCGGCCTGGGCCGTCTGACCCTTCCGGGGGCTTCCTGCTTCACCGCGCTGTGCGGGCACGGG